>JAHEAS010000360.1 GCA_024642645.1 Saprospirales bacterium
CTGGTTTCCCTATTTTGGGTATAACCTCCGTCATTTTCGAGCAAAAAATACCGTAGTTACTCGCCATTTCTCGGAAACGGAGTCCTTCCATTTGTGGGAGTATCATGCAAAACCTGCCTTCGGGCGCAAGCAGCGAACGGATTGCTGCAAGTAGGTCACCGTGTGGCAGCTTGATGGTGTGACGGACCGAATTTTTATCTTGGCTAGATGAAAAAGTGCCTCCACTGAAAAATGGAGGGTTGCTCACGATGAGGTCGTATTGTTGACGGGTTTGCTTCGCAAAATCTTGAATAGAAGTATGAAAACAAGTGAGCTGTTCGGCCCAGGGGGATTTTTGCATGTTCTCAGTAGCTTGCCCCGCAGCCTCTTCGTCAATCTCGACAGCGTGGATGGTGGCTTTGCCCGCCCTTTGCGCCAGCATAATGGCAACCAAACCCGTGCCCGAACCAATATCAAGGATTTTACCTGCGCCCGTGATTTCGGACCAAGCGCCGAGTAGCACGCCGTCCGTCCCCACCTTCATGGTGCAGCGGTCCTGCGCTATTTCGAATTGTTTGAACTGAAAAGGTTTCACCTCGGAAATGGTCTGCATCGGACATGTGTTTCAAGTTGAGCCAACCAGGAATTAGGCTGCCAAAATAAATACCTGCATAGTTACACACCATGTCCATGAATTCAAAATTTCTGGATGGTATGAACAATTGGCTGAACTCTTCGAGCGTAATGCCAACAGCCAATAACAGGCTGCTGATTAACAACCCATACCCAAGGATGTTCAACCGCCGATGCGGCAATGATAGGTACAGTAGCAGTGATAAAGTTGCCATGAGGCTAAAATGAATTGCCTTGTCACCTAGTGGAACCGAAGCAATGACTGCTTTTATCACCAACCCTGTTGGAGTTTGGCAGCCTACCATTACAATAACAAAAAGAAAAATGGAAATGGCCGTGGCCGTAAGGATTTTGAAAAACATGAACCTGAATTTTGCGGAGGTAACCCCATAGGTTCAAATACTTGACCAAAAACCAAATTAATTTGGCTGGAGAAATAATCTTGCATCAACTAGCTGAGAAGCAGCTACTTATTTTTTTCGCCCCTTCTTCCGGCGAGGCTTCTCCTCAGTTTTTGATTGGCTTTTTTCATGCTTGTCCTTGATAATTGGTGCTTGAATCACCTGCGTTTTTTCGCCAAACATCAACATGAAATGCTTGTTGGAATCCGGTGTCCTGCGGAGTTTGTCTGGGTTACCCACATTGAAGGCGAACGACGCTGGGAACAGCAACCGATTCCGTTGCTCGTCGAAAACAACTATTTTTTCAAAAAAAACACTGGTTTCGTTCTGTACATTTTTTAGTGCATCGTGCACTGCAAAATCACCAGTTCGGTAGGTAAAAAAGCTCCTGGAGTCTTGTTTTTTACCAGCAACAATGACCTGAAAAGAAACAATATCCAGCGTATCGTCACCGACCACCAAGCGAGGTTCGTGCTCTATGGAAAGCAGAAAACTGTCCAATGGATAATTTAAGTTAGATGGAGAGGCCACCATATCACCCCAAACCATGCGTACATCCTTGCCTTGATAAGTCTGGTATTCCGGCAAATAAAAGGCGTCTTTTTCCATAAAAGTCAGCGTTGAGTTGGCTGCGGCCACTTTTGAGGCCAGCGACTCGGCCTCCGTAATGTAGTGGCGATTGGTGCGAAATCCAGGTATTCGCACGATTTCATATTGCCGAGCATCCCCATAAAGCTGAACGATACGGTCGGTGTTGGAGTCGTCGGGGTCTATTTTCACCAACGCCCGCTGGCCTTTCCGAGCAACGATTTGGTAAGGCATCGTCGCTTCCAGATGGTTGATTTGCGGCACAAAAAAAGAAGGTTCGTACCCGGCGTCGGGGTCTTTGATTTGGATTTCGACCCTTGAAAGGTAGATGTCTTCCGTATCACCGAACAGCGTCAACCTATCGCCAAGGTCGAGACTGTCATTGAAAACCATCCCATTTTTACGGTCGAGCAGCACGATTTTAGCTGGGTCAATGCCATTGATGTAGGCCTGCATACCAGTACGGCCGCTTTTGTAAAAAATGCTGAGCGTGCCAGGTTTCAATGGCTTGCCATCTTTGAAAACGGTCAATGGCTTGCTCACAATCTCTTGAAAATCAGTCAATTCCAGCTCCATCCCAACAGCATATCCATTCGGGTTTGCAAATTTGGTCAGGGGCATTTTCAGTCCACCCCAGTCCACCAAATACTCGTGTTCCTTCTTGATTTTGTTTTCATAAATTGTTGTTCCAAAAAAATTGGTTGCCATCGCTCCCACCCGATGGGTTGAAGAGTAGGAAGTTGGTATCAGGACAAAAAACAAGCTCAACCCCATTGCCAATGCTGAAAAACCAAGGTTGTTTACCGCAAGAAAGCCTGTTCGTTCCGGTGTGGCAGTTTGCCAACCAGCGTAGAGTTCACCCCAACTTTTCCGATAGCGGTAGGCAAGCGGATTGCACCAGTTGAGCACCAAAAGCAACTCAACCAACAGCGCCTCCCAAGCGTACATCGGATGGAGGGGCAACCAATGCTTTGCCCAAGTTTCTTTTTCTTCCTCAGTTATCGAGTTCCAGTTCAGTACCAAATTGCTCATGGCTGCCGTGGGCATGGCCTGCCACGGTATCAATCTTGTATTTTGATTGCCTTTTTGAATCAGAAATTGGTGGACAAGCCAAAGCCGGTCTGTTAGGCGAAAGGAGGAAATGAGCACCCCAACAAAGTAGATGACCAAAAATACAGAACCAATCGTCACAGTGAATTCTGGAAACTGATAATCAAATAGTTTGGTGAAAGTCATGACTTGTTTGCCTAGGGGAAGTTCCTCAGTAGGACGCTCAAAAACGGCTGGCAACAATGGGAGCAAACCAGCTAAAACTGGCACAAGGCGCAGTTGCCACCTTTGTGCCCTAAATGAATTTACAGGGGAATACGTTAGGTAATAATACCCGAGAAGGAGCAAAAAAGTAAGCAACGATTCGAGCACATACAGCGGAAAGGATGGCATAGAAGGCGTTTTATAGGCTGAAAAATAAAGACTTAACGTCTTAATTTCAACCTGATACACCGATGTTAACATTTGGTTTTACTAATTCTGCCCTATCCTTTCCCGACAGCCACCATTTTATCTTCCACCTCGTGAACTAGCTCGATGAAATGTGGGTCACGTTTAATCTCCCGTTTTCGGTGAAAAGGCAAGTCCACATGAATTTGCTGCACAAACTGACCGGGGTTGGCCCGCATGATGTAGATGTCGTCGCCGAGGTACACTGCCTCCGCTATATCGTGTGTGACAAAAATGACAGTGGGATGAAACTCCAACCAAAGTTCACTCAACAGTTCCTGCATTTGGAGGCGGGTGTTGATGTCAAGCGCCCCGAATGGTTCGTCCATGAGCAGGATTTCGGGGTTGGCGACCATGCTACGAGCAATGGCCACTCGCTGCAATTGCCCGCCAGAAAGCGTCGGATACTGGGCGAATTTTTGCTCGTGCCCCTCTAGTCCCACTTTTTTGATGATGTCCATGGCTCTATCATGTCGCTCTTTTTCCGCAATTCCCTTGTACGAAAGTGACAACGCCACATTGTCGAGCACTGATAGCCAAGGCAGGCTGGAGTATTGCTGAAAAACCATGCTCACCCGTGGTGCTTCTTCGATGGGCTTGCCGTGGATGAGCACCTCCCCCTCGGTCGGTTTTTGCAAGCCCGCCACATAGCGGAGGATGGTGGACTTTCCGCAGCCGGACATACCGAGCAGCACCACAAACTCGCCTTGTGCTGGCTTGTCGGGAATGACAAGGCTGGCATTTTTGATGACCCAGTTGTTGCCACCATCATATGATTGGCCGATGTTGCGAAGCTCAATGATGGACGGAAGGTTGGTTGCTGACATGGTTTTAAAGTAAAAAAGATAATGTAAAAAGTGAGCGCAGTAAATTCAAGATTGTTGGCGCAGAGCTGATTGCAATTTAATTTCACCAAATGCGATGAAAACTAGCCCCGCCAAAGCGCCGATTAGAGCAATGGTTCCCATCATTGGCAGCTTTGCAAAAAAGACGGCCACGGCGAAAATCAGCAGTAAAAGGTAAATGCCGTAGCGGACTTCGTTGTTGCCATTCAGCACGGTTTTGTAGTGCCGATGAGGGTATAGCCGTTTGCCGATGTACACGAAAATACGGTCTTGCAGAAAGCCAATGAGAACGATGACGAGGATGATGGCGAACATATCGGGAACCTGCTGCAAGCGCCGCTTGATGTAGATAAGGGCACCAAGTCCGCCCCCGTCTTTGTTGATGTACTCCGCCACGATGATGTAGGTCCAGGACACCGCCGTGAGCACCCGAATGTCGTCAAGCAGGCGGCTCATAACGGCAGGAAAATAGACCGTTTTGATGGTCTGCCAATTGGAAGCACCGAGGGTGAAAACGGTGGAGAGGTACACCTCATCGACGTCGTCAATGCGGGAAATGACGGTGGGCAGCAAGAAAACGATAATGCCGAAGAACAAAAATGCCACCTTCATTTCATCGTAAATTCCGAACCAAATGATAAAAACCCCAATGAGTGCCGTCAGCGGCAGGTATCGCATGGCATCCACGGGCTTGCTGAACAGCCCCCGGAATAT
>JAHEAS010000006.1 GCA_024642645.1 Saprospirales bacterium
ATTTTGGTTCATATACACCCACCCTAGACCGTTATAGGAAACAATTTCTGTCGGATCGATTTGCATGGCTTTTTTGAAAATTTTTTCCGCTTCTTTAAAACGATTTTGGCTACAATACATCCACCCAAGATCGATGCAAGCAAATGCATTGGTCGAATCAATTTGAATCGCTTTTTTGAAATTTTGTTCTGCCTCTTCAGGTCGTCCCAATTCCAATAGATTAACACCAATTCGTTGGTAAACCCTGTCAATGGCTGAATCAATTTGAATGGTTTTCTGCCATGTATCCAAGGCTTCCTGATAATATCCGTTCGAACTGTAGAAATCGGCCCAGTGTGTTTGATGGAAATAACTGGATAGGATAGCAGTGGAATCCACCCGGTCAACCAGTTCCAGAAAATACCTTGCTCTTTCGGGGTCGGACTCCCTGTACAACCAGCCTAAATAGGAATAGGGCATGAACCACCCAGGTATCAGTTCCGTGGCACGGTGGGCATAGTACTCCGCTGAATCGGGTTCTTGCATTAGGGAGAAGTACACCCCCATCATTCTGAAATATACATGGGGTGCATCCGGTTGCCATTGCAGGGCTTCTCTATATTTTGACAATGCTTTTTCCCCGAGCGGTTTATTTGGGAAAAAATACCAAACGTGCATCAGATAGGCTTCGAAAAAAAGGCTTCTTGCCTTCAAAACAGGATACATATAATGGTCTTCCCCGAGCAGTTCCGCAGCCCTTTCCAAATAAGTGGGGTAAAGTTGATATTTCTCAATTTGGGACTTTCTAGACAAAATCATTTCTTCTGAATAGTAAGTTAACCAACCATTCATCACTTGCTGTGCATCATCCTGCAACGCTGCAGCATAGTTTCTCTTCATGCTCGAATGCAATTTTTTCAACTGCGGCTCTTTGCTTAATATTTCATAATAAAAATCGGCACAGGCATTCACCGGTTCCCCCGAAGGGGCGGGAAGGAAATTTTTATTAACAAGGCTTTCTTTGAATGCCCTGTACATTTCCACAATATTGGTATCGGCTACCGCCAACACATCGTCCTCGATGCCCCGTGATGCGGTGCCGGTGAAAATCTGCATTTGCCCTTTTTTCCCTTCTTTGAGCAGCGCCAAGATTTCCGGGAAAACATCGGTCATTTTCTCCCGTCCGTTTCCGACAACCATCGGCAACTGGTTTAGCGGGGCGACTTGTGCCGGTACTTTTTCCTCCAAATAGCCCCTGATTTCCATGAGGTTGACGGATTGGTCTTCGTTGCGGTCTGCCAAGCCGTAAAGGCCGTCGAGAAGGAAGAAGCTGAATACACCGCGCCCATCGCCCCAATCCTCGCCCTCTATGCTGTACTCGTCTGGCTGGCAGGAGAGTATCTTTATTTCACCGTCCCACTGATTGGCGAGGTTTGCGGCAGTTGCTTGCGGGCCGCCGATACCGCTGCCGGACAGTTTTCCTGCACGGCAAGCATCGGCCACCATGATGACTTTAGCCTTGTTCTGCAGCGAAATGGTCGAAATTACATCTTGCAGCATGTTAAGCGAGAACGCCCCGCCCCCCATGTAAACCTTTGATGGTGCGTCCCAGCAAAGCAGAAAGCCTGGCTGGGTGATGCTCTTCTGTTCAACATCCCCGTGCCCGGAAAAATAGATAATAGCTTTGTCGTTTTCGCCAGCGACTTCCCACAGCCAATCGAGGGCTGAGGCAAATTGGGCTTGGGTAGCCTGGTTATTGACCAGCACTTTCAGATGGTCTTCGTCCAATGAGCCACCCGCTGGGGAGCGCAGGAAATTGGCAAACGCCTCGGCATCCTTGTCCGCAAAGCGCAGGTCGGGGATACCCTCGTTCTGGTAGTCGGATATGCCGACGACGACAGCGTAGGTGGAGGAGTTTCCCAGGACGATGGTTTGGGCAAAAAGGAGGTTAGCCAAGGGAAAACAGCAAAGCAATATGGGAAGCATTATTTTCATAAGAATAGGGTTTTGCCTAAAGATAGCTTAATGCCGAGAGAAAAAAGAGGATTCAAAAAGCTTATTCGCTTAGAAAGCAGTAAATCGATGGTGTAGTGTCGCATTTACGCAACACAAGTTACCATTTATCCCAAAGGAGAGATTGGGTTATCAGCTGATGATATGCACTCCTTACGACAACGCCCCCCGATTTTCGGGGGGCGTTGTCGTAAGGGTGTCAAACCAGAACCAATTGCCTCTGCCCAATGTGGTTGAACTACCTACCCCTATAATCTGAGTAAGATGCCAAAAAAGAATTGATAATCCGCAGACCCTCCCGGACCGTGTACGCCGAGCAGTTTGCCACCCACAGTTTGCTTTATCTCCCTGGAGAAAATCACTGGAGTGTATCCATAAAATGAGATTTTTGGTCTTCTAAAAATGAATCCTGGTTCAACGGATAAATAATTGCCGGGTCTCCTGTCCCCCCACCTGCTTCCACCAATGATATCTTCGACAGGCACGCCTTCAAACCTAAGCCCTGCCGAGAGCGTAAAAGAAGAGGAAGGCTCATAATAGAGCCCCCCGCGCAAGGCAAAAGCATCAGGCACACTCATCAGGTCTACTCCTGCCTGTATTTGTTCTTCTGTATAAGTGAAGCCTCCCCAGGTTTCACCGTTGTTTTCCCGTGGATTGGCCAGATAAAACAGGTTGGCATAGAGCCCAACCCGTTGGGTTAAGCGATAGTAAGCGTTCAGTTCTCCAATCAGTCCAAGTCCGCCATCGCCCGGTTGGATTCCTGGATTTACCGCTGCCAATACAAGGGTCCCATTCCGATGAAAGTAGTCTTTCTGGGCAAAATCCCCAGTTGGGAATTTTAGTCCGAAGCCCAATTGGAGATTCCCTTTAAAGGAATCTTCTGGCTTTAGCATCCACTTTGAGACAACTAATCTGATATCGCCAAGTCCATAAGCCTTTGTCTCAAACCTTTGTGTATTGGGGCCGCCATGTTCCCCCGCTGCTTCCCGCACATTGGCGGAAACCGGTATGGCCAGGGCTATGGACCAGCCTCTTTTCATCAAGTAGTTGACCGACATTTCGGTCGTAAAATTTTTGTTGACTGCTTGATTCTGGGATGGAGTCTCCAGGTCTGTCTTTCCCCTGTAATCCCTGTAAGACTTGAAGTACCTGTTATTGATGCCTACAATCCAAGAAGAACCTGTGCTCTCCAGATTGAAACCTGTGTTCCCTAGGTCGGGTTGTAAATATTGGGTTTGGCCGATTTCGGAAATATATTTGATACCTGCACAACCCTGTGCCTCCTGCTTTGAAGGCAGGGAGAGGATACAAATAATGATTAGTAGCAAATTTTTCATTGGAGTCAATTGAGAGGAAAGCATATTGTTTGTTTTAATTTGGTGAAAATAAATCCCTTTGCAAGCGACTAAAAATCAGCAGCTTGCAAAAGTGGTTCGATGGTTCGATGCAAAATGTCCATACTGCACCAAGGCAATGCAATATAGACAAAATAAAATACTAAGGATAAACGCCGCTATTCAAGAAGCTGTCAAGCTATGTTTTAACGAAGATTTCCCAGCTCATCAGCACCAAAATGCAGGTTGAAATTAACTGTTTCATATTAGCGAACTTATATCATTTATCCCACCAGACCCTCGTAACAAAATTGTTTGCGCCCTGACGGGCAATGGCCGCATTGAGGTTCTCCCCGTTCACCGAAAACTCTACTTGTGGGTACTGCAAGCGGCGTGGAACAACCCCGCCCGTGACGTTTCCCGGAAAATTGGAGGGGATGAGCACCGGATAACCGCTTCGCCGCCAATTGGCAAATGCCTCCAGTCCGTTGAAGAGGGTAGCGGCCCAGTATTGTGTGTTGATAAGTTCAAGCGCTTCCTCAGTCGTGTTTGGTGCATAGGGGTTTGCCGCCAAATAATCATCCACGGCCACGGCGTCAACGCTGGCCGATGCGTCGAATAAGGCCAATTGCTGCATGGCAGCACGCACGCCATTTTCAAAATGGGTGGTAGCATCACCGTTGCTCCAGCCCCTCACGGCAGCCTCAGCCAGCATGAACTCCGCCTCAGCATAGCCCTGCATCATTGTGGGCGTCCAGCGCTGTACCAGTGCCGGATTGATGCGGCTGTACGATTCCGTAGTGGAGTCGCCTGTTTCATCAATGAACAGGTTGAGGTCGAGTCCATGGGGCAGGCCCTTTGGCTCGCCACCGGTCGCTACGTAACTCAGCACGGCAAGGCGGGGGTCATTCTGCGACTTCATCCAGTCCACGAGGGTTTTGGACAACCGGGCGTTGTCTTCGATGGCGAACACGAAGCCGATGCCGTTTTGCACGAGGTTGTCACCGTCGGAATGTGGGATAAGCGCACTGTCATCCAATGCTTGCATCACGCCACCAGCGATGGCCTTTTTGGCCCAAGATTCGGCAGTAGCAGGGTCGGCCTTTACGAGGCGTAATGCTAGGCGTAGCATCATCGTATTGCCGAAGCGACGCCATTTTTCCACATCGCCATGAAAGATAAAATCGGCATTGCCAATGAACGGTTTGGCCGCATCGAGTGAAGTAGTGGCTGCTTCAATTTTGGCTAGTAGGTCGAGGTAGATGTCTTGTTGTTTGTCGTAAACTGGTTTGAAATTGCTGTCCAGGTAACCACGCCCTGCCTCCGAATAAGGAACGTCGCCATAGAGGTCGGTCATGCGGTGAAAAATCACGGCTTCCCAAATCCGAGCTGCCGCATAAAGGTTGGACTGATTCGGGTCATTTTTTACTTTTTCAATCATGTCCACAAGTGTTTTTACCTCGTTCTTGTAACCGCCCGTGAACTGGACGTCGTTGTGAAAACTGTTAAACGTGTATTTGTCGCCCTCGTAATTGAAAGTGACGGCGGCAATGTGCTGGACAAAGCAGGAGGTGTAGGCCAAGTTGGCACCCTCGGTTTGGTAGGGGTCGCCAGCGCCTTGCAACAGTGCCGTTGAGAAGAGGAGTTTCGGCTCGATGTTGTTAACTGCTGTGGGGTTGGTGTTGATTTCCTCGAAGTCTTTGTCGCAGGCGGAAATCAGGGTAATTATCGTCAGGAAAAGGATTGATTTTTTCATTTTAATCAGGTTTAGTTAGTTGCTTAGCTGAATTTGAGTTCAGCGGCACGGTTATCAAAATTTCACGTTCAAATTCACCCCAAAGCTCCTCGTCTGGGGTGCGCCGAACATTTCCAGCCCTTGGGCATTGGTGTTATTGTAGGTGCTTTCTGGGTCCACGTTTGGCACTTTCGACCAGAGCAGCAACAAATTCCTGCCCACCGCCGAGGCCGACATGCCAGCAATTGGCGTTTTGCCCAGCCATTTTTTCGGAAAATTTAACGTCAATATGACTTGCCGCAGCTTGGCAAAGCTGGCATCGTACACGAATTCTTCTGTGATATTGTTGAACAGGAAGGAGTAGTACGACAGCAGGTTTTCCTGCGTGAAAACGACCGTGTTGGGTTCGCCCGTTTCGGTGACGCCCTTGCCCACAAAGCCCGTTTCACGGCCTTCCAAGGTGTTTTTATGTTGGCCGAAAAGATGGGCGTAGGCGTTCGTTCCCGAAAAAATCTTCCCGCCAGTTTTTATATCAATCAAAAAACTGAGGCTTAACTGGCGCCAGTTAATGGTATTTGTCATGCCCCCAGTGAAGTCGTGCACGCCATTGCCGAGGATGACGTAGTCGCCCTTCAACGGCATTCCGTCAGCACCAAAAACAATGTTGCCAGCATTATCCCGAACGTATTCAAAGCCCTTGATAACACTGGCAGGCTGTCCAACTTCATGGTGGAGGAAGGCTGTGAAAGTGCGGCTGGCATCCACTTGTATATTGTCAACGCCTTCTCCCAAGTTGACTACCTCGTTCCAGTTTTTGGCGGCATTGAGTGAAATACTCCATGACCAATCCCTTGATTGCCAAGGTGTTATGTTCAGAAGGCCCTCGATGCCTTTGTTGTCTATTTCACCGTTCTTGGTGTATGCCGCATCGTAACCAGCCGCCGTCGAAATGGTGGAAATGATGATGTCTTTTACGGTGTGGCGCTTGTAAACGTTCATTTCCAGCCCAAGTCGATTGTGGAAAAATTTCAGGTCGGTACCTATCTCTATTTCCCTGGAAGTGGAGGGTGCGAGTGCCCTATCGGGTATGATACCGTTGGTGATAACGCCAAGTGGTTGCCCTTGAAAGCCTTGTCCTGATAGCTGATAAGTCAGGTCGAGGGCATAGGGGTCAATATCGCCGCTCACCTCGGCCCATGAGCTGTACACCTTGCCATAGCTAATGAACTCAGGCATTTCGAACAATTCCGAGAAGATAAAACTCAGACCAACGGACGGATAGAAATGGTTATTGGCATTTGTCGGTAGGGTAGAAAACCAGTCGTTTCGGCCTGTAATCGTCAGGTACGCCCAACGGTTGTAGTGGAGGGTTGCCGAACCATAAGCCGAGTTGACCCGCTTCTTCCAAAGGCCATACCAGTTGAATTGGTTGGCGGTGTTTTGGACGGTCTGCAAATCCTTGATGTTGAATTTGTTGCCACCCAACCCAATGTTTTCAAAGCTGTTGTCCATGCGATTTACCCCCAGCATAACGTCGTAGCCGAAGCCATTCCGAAAGTCGTGGCGGCTGCCCAGCATGAGGTCAGCATTGGTTTCAGTCGCCACAAAAGTTTGGTCAACAATTCCGCCGTCGGGGTTGTAGGCAGTGCCAGCAGGTGTGATGTCCGAGCGCCTGCTATTGTAATGGTCAGTACCAATGCGGCCTTGCAGGTAAATCCAGCCGAGGTCGTAACGTAAGCGGGCAGAACCTATCACCCGGTTCATGTTGTCGGTAGTTTTGAAATGGGAGGTAGCCCAATAAGGGTTGGTAATGTATGGATTGCCGTTCATGCCCAGCTCGGTGCCGTCTGCCTTGGAGCCGTCGCCGTTGGGGCCTTTGAGCGCTTCCACGGGCACATTTGGGGGCAATACGCCGATGGCGTAGTTCGGGTTGCCAGGGCTGTCCGACAGACGGGGACGATTATTCGATTCTTCCAGCAGGTAGCGTGCTGTCACTTCGGCTGTGAGGTTTTTCAAAACTTCGCCGCCTACGGAGAGGGTGAAAGTCTTGCGGTTGAAAGTGGTGTTTGGAACAATAAAATCATTGTCGAGGTGAGAAAAGCCGAAGCGCCAGTTGAGCTGCTCATTGCCGCCCGTCAGTGCTACGCTGTTGCTGATGGTTTTACCGTTTTGGTAAAATTTCTTGAAATTATCCTTTACGGCGGAGTAGGGCCGCACCACGCCATCGAATTGCACGGTAGGTTCACCGTCGAGCCGTGGGCCCCAGTTGAACCAGTTGCTGCCAAAGGCGTCGTCTTTGGAGCCGGGCTTCCAAGGCCCCCAGCCCTGGCCATATTCCTGTTGGAAATCATAACGGGTGAGCGGTTGGTCAATGGTGAAATTGGAGCTGAGTTCCACGCCGATGCCCTTGCGGGCTACTCCTCTTTTGGTGGTAATCATGACGACCCCGTTGCTGGCTCGAGAACCGTAGAGTGCAGCGGCTGCATTGCCTTTCAAGATGGATATTTTGTCAATGTCGTCGGGGTTGAGACTGCTCAGGCCGTCGCCCCAATCCTGACCGCCCCAAAGGGTGGCGCTGCCAAGGGTTCTGTTGTCAATTGGGATTCCGTCGATGACGAAGAGTGGTTGGTTGTCCCGTGAAACCGAGTGGTAACCACGAATGATGATGCGGGTAGAACCCCCGGGCCCGGAACCGATATTGCTCACATTTACGCCCGGAACAAGACCGGCTAGTGCATCACCAAGGTTGTTTTCCCGGGCAAGGGTAAGGGGTTCGGCATTGACTTCATTGTGGGAATAGGCTAAGGCGTCTTTATCCTTATTTATGCCAAGTGCCGCCACAACAATTTCACCAAGGTCAACACCTACCCAGAGGGTTACGTTGAGCTTGCCTATTGTCTTGATTTTTACGGTGTAGGTTGTAAACCCAACCATGGAAAATTCCAAGGTAGTTCCCACTTCGGCATCAATAGCATACACACCGCTTTCGTCGGTAACCGTTCCCTTTCGAGTCGTAGTGTCATAAATGTTTACACCAAACAGTGGGAAGCCGCCTTCATCGGTGACCGTGCCATTAATTTGTGCTAATAGGTCTGTTGTGAAAATGGTTAATAGGGCTAGGGAGGTAAGCATCACTGTTTTCATATAACTTGGGTTTTATTTGAAAATAACTTTATTTTCGGAACTAATGGAGAGCCTGTCAATGAGCAAAAAGGGGCTAGGGTCAATATATCTGGATGCCAATCTAGTGAAAAAAAGTTAAGACCATGATTAATTAATTCAAGTTGCGGATAATTTAAGACTTGAGCTGGTTGATGGAGTTTATGAGGTTGATAAGGGTTGATTTTACCCACAAGCTGCTAAATATCAACCTTTATCAACTAAATCAACCCTTATCAACCAACATCCGTAACTTAGGTTAATGACCTCAGCAGTCCTTATGGTTTAGCGTGATAAATGAAAGGCATGCGAGCATGAATATTATGTCAGCGTCATTGTTGTCAAATGGGGTGATGCTAAATCGCTGAATAGAAGTGAGTTAATAACGCTTGGACTAAAACGACGGTGTTAAGCCAAATAAAGGCGACAGTTTTTCACTCAACCAATACAAAACCTGCCCAAAAAAACGGATTCTGGTACTTCTCTCGCATCTCTTTTTGCGCAGCACGAAAAGCATTGGGAATGGTCATTTTTTCTGAAAGCCATTTGGTGTAAAAAGTGGTCATCAACTCTTGTGTTTGGAAGTCGGGTATTTGCCAAAGAGACATGATGAGGTACTTCACACCTGCAATTTTAAAAGCCCGTTGGAGGCCATAAACCCCTTCGTTACCCTGAATGTCTCCAAGGCCCGTCTCACAAGCCGAGAGAGCTACCAACTCGGTGTTGGCGAGGTTCATTTGGCTGATTTCATAGGCAGTGAGAATGCCGTCCTCCATGCCAGGCGCAACCGGTCTGCCATTTTCCCAAGCAAAATTTCCCCCCGCTAAAATCAGTCCTGAGCGAATCATGGGATGTTCGCTCATTTTAAAAACTGGCTCCGAAGCATTAATGCCTCCGATACCCGAAGCGGCATTTGGGTCGGCTCCTTTTTTAGAGGGTTGGGGAGGAGGGTCAGGAAAGAAAAAGCCATGTGTGGCAATATGCAAAACCCTGGGAGAAGCACCTGATGAGCCAATAGTTTTAAAGGCTGATTCCGTGGCGTCCTCCCCCCGTAGTGTGGTGGTTTGGAAGTCGCTGGTCTCTAAAATTGGTGCCAAAGCAGTTACTTCTCGGTCTGTCCATTTTAGGTAGTTCCAACTTCCGCCCCGCAGGGTAGCGTCAATATTCTTGGTACTAAGTTGGCCAGGTTTCAGTTCGAATTTGTCCGAATAATCTTCCTTTTCCTGCTGCAAGGCTATGCTTTCTGTTTCATATTTTATGCCGCCGAAAAGTACGGCATCTTGGTTGGGAAGAAAGGTTCCTGAGGGCATGGCGAGTTGTCTTGTACTGCCCAGCTCAACGAGGTCGTAGCGGTCTGCTACTGTTTCCTCTTCGGTTATTGGAATGGCGCCGACATTCAGTCGGTGCAACAAACCAACGGGTGAAAAATAGATAGTCTGAACTCCATCCAACAGGCCCACACCTCCACGAGAAGCCTGAGTGGATTGTTCCAGTGGTTGCCAGAGCATTTCGTACAGTGACTTTTCAGGTTTATTGAGCGGCCTAGCGCCACGTTCGGCCACTGCGTAAAGGCTATTCACGTAATCGGCCTTGCGCTGCCCCTGGGTGTGTAAGAGGCTGTCAAGCGATTTTTCTTCGAAGAGCGGGACGAACTGCGGCTGCTTCATGCCCGGCCTAAGCAACAGGGCAACATACATGGTGCTATCGGTTTGTTTTTTACCAAAATACTGGTATTGGACAAACTCAATTGCTGCTTCGCCAGGCTTTAGTTTTTGCTGCACTTCCCGCCATGTCACTTGTCGCATGGCTTCACCGAAGTTCGACACCGAACGGGCAATGTCTTTTTCGAGGTCGTTGGCATGGGCTTCCAGTTCTGCCACGCCAATACGTTCGGCTTTGGCCTTGGCATATTCACTAGCAAGGCGGCGTTCATAGGATTTCAGCAACAGCAATTTTTGTGTTGCGGCAGTGTCGGACATTGCCATCCGTTTGACTTGATTGATAGATTGGAGCAGGAAGCCTTTAATAAATAGAATATTGTCATAACAGGTGCCAACATTGCGAGTGTCCTTGTTGGCAGTGTCTTCTGCAAGAGACAATAAAAGGTTTTGGTTGTCCGAAAAACTGAGCAAATATTTGTTGAGTTCCAATTCTGACAAGTAGAAAATGCCCCGGCTAATGATGGCCTGTGTCAGGTCCGATAATTCCCTTGCAAGCGGTCCGGCTTTTTCATAATTACCCAAGGATTGATGCAACCCGATTAGGTTAAAAAGACAGTCTTTATAGTCAGTGTTCAGTTTGCCCAGTGATTTATCATAAATGGAAAGGGCTTCGTGATACAAAGCTTCGGCTTGGACAGTTTGCCCTTTGGCCTTTTGTACATCTGCCAGAATGTACAAGCTCTTGGCATAATCAGGGTGGGCTTTGCCCAATAGTTTATCAAGCCTGCTGACAGCATCGAGGGCAAGCGTTTCTGCTTTTTTCAGTTCACCGGTATTAAGGTATAAACTGGAGAGGTTTTCCAAATTCAGGGCATATAGCTTCTCATTTTTTTTCTCGCTGTTTTCATATATTGATTTGACTTCTTGGTAAAGCGGCAATGCCTTACTAAATTGATTTAATCTTTTATACAAGGATGCCAAATTGCCAAGACTTGTGGCATAGTCTGGATGCGCTTTGCCCAAAGTATGTTCCCTAATTACATTGACTTCCAAAAAAATAGCTTCCGCCTTGTCCAAGTCGCCTATGGTGAAGTAAAAAGTCGCCAAGTTGTTCAGGTATCTAGCATAATCCGGGTTTTCATTTCCAGAGGAGGATTCCAGATTAGCCAATGCCTTTTTGTAAAGCGGCTCTACTTTCTCATATTCACCAAGTTGTAAATACAAATTGGCGAGGTTATTTAAGCTTTTGGAATAATTAGGGTCTCCTTTTGCAAGCGTTTGTTCCATAAGGTTTTTTGCTTCCAGGTAGAGCGGTTCGGCTTTTTCGTAACGGCCAGTCTCCATATTCAAAACGGCCAGATTGGTAAGGCAAGAGAAATAGTCCGGGTGCGATCTGCCCTGCACTTTTTCTCGGATGGTTTTTGCTGTTATTAGCAACTGTTCGGCTTGCTCGTAGCGACCAGTCTCAAGGTATAGAACCCCCAAGCCCTCAAGGCTTGATGCATATTTGGGATGTTCCTTGCCGAACACTTTTCCCCGCAATTCTTTCGAATCAATAAAGAGTGGTTCAGCCAGTTCGGTTTTGCCAGTATCTTTGTAAAAAATAGCAAGATTGTTTAGGCTTGATAGATAGGCAGGGTCTTCCTTCCCCAAGAGCTGCTCCCTTATAGCCAAAGCTTCTTGGTAAAGCGGTCCGACTTTTTCATATTGCCCCATCGAGATGTACAAGGCTCCTAGATTGTTCAGAGTCGTTGCATAATTGGGGTTCATCTTGCCCAGCGTTTTTTCCTGTATTTCACGGCTGTTCAAATACCATTGTTCAGCATTTTGGAAATCGGACTTCAGGTGCAATATGCGTCCATGATTGAAACAGGCATTTCCATAAGCTGCCGACTTGCGGCCTAATTGCAATAAAGCTGTTTTTTCCGCCGCTTCATTAATGGCAATTGCTTTCTCAAAATCCCTTTCATTGGCGAGGTTGCGGGACACCAATACCAAGCTATCCACCAGGCGGGTCGCAGCAATGGTATCCATTGTCTGGGCATGTGCGAAACATGGAAAAACAACCAGAAAGGGAAGGAATATTGATTTCATATTGGTTGTGTATTCAGTGAAATGCAAAGACAATCAACAACAATGTTTCAATAAATTTCAATTTAAAACTAGGATTCTCGTGTTTAGTGGTTACTGAAAAATAATTGCTGATTGTCTGAACAGCCCTATTGGCAACAAGCATCGGTGCTGCTTGTACAAGTTGTTAGATTAAAATTAACAGGCTGCCCCGGTTGGGACTTTAAATCCAATCCGATAACAACCGGATAATCAGAGCCAATTGTTTTAACTGATGGTAAGCAATATGGATATGAATACATTGCTTTCCCTCCCCCGGCTGGAATAGTTACGTCAGAAGGTACATTTGGTGTGCAATTACTTTGATAACCTGTCTGGTTTATCACTAAGGAAACTGATTTAACTACCACTGGATATGTATTATTATTGACCACTTGAAAGCAAAATTGAAAGTCCTCGCCAGTCAAGCTACCATTTTGAGCGCCATCCATGACTACACATTTGCTGTAAGGCGTCCCTGTCGGTTCAAGGCAATCAATGTCAGCACCGATTTCTGTTTTTGTCACAGTGGCATTTTGTACCGCCATTCCGTTCGACCCGGTGGTTTCCATTTCCATAGACTCATTTGAAGTATCCTCAGTGGTTGTGGCTTTGTTTTCGTTTCCACTATTGTTGCAACTATAGGCAACGGCAAGCAATGAAAGTAGTAGGATGATTTTAAAATTGTTTTTCATGTGGGTAAGCTTTTAAGTGTTTGTACTAAACAGGTTCTATTGGAATATTAGGGCAATGTAGTAAAATGGATTAGCAGTTCCTTGTTTTGTGGAAAATAATTTTGGAAAATGGAGTTTTTTCGGTTGCTTATTTTGGAAAATATTTCCGCAACAAGCGGTCGTACTTCGCCGATTCCCGCAACTCAATAAGGTCCTCATCTTTGTTTAAATGATCAATGTCTGTAAAGCCGTATTTAAATGCAAGTTCCATCCATTGAATAGCTGCCTTAGTGTCACCCTGCATGGCTTTGGTGCAGCTTAGATTGTAATAATTGAGCGCGTCGCTTGGGTCGATTGAGGCTGCCCTCCGAAGCCATATATCAGCTTCTGCATATCTTTTCATGTTAAGATATACTACTCCAATATGAGATACTGCTACGGGATTCCAAGGTGTTAGATTTACTGCGGTATGTGCATAAAACAGGGCGCTGTCTAACTGTGATTTTCTAAAATGTACTATGGAAATATTCAAATATGGGACACCCCATTGAGGAGCCAAATTAATAGCATGAAGGAAATGTGTTTTTGCCGAATCAGAACCTAAATAAAGGTGAAGGATGCCCAATTCATTGAGTACGAAGGCAGCTTCTGGCTCGTATTCTAGTGCAAATGTTTGTTTTTCTATAGCCTCATGGAGCAACAATGAATCCGAACTTTTCTCAAAGTCCAAACGGGCAGTTAGTCCTTCGAAATAGAATTTTTTGCACTCAATGATAGCGTGCATAAAATGCTTTTCGCCCAACAATTCAACGACCCTGCTCATATATTTTGGATAAGCGGCGTAATTGCCACCGTGTTTCCAACGACGCTGTAGTTCTCGAGTGTCAGTGCGCAAATAATCATTCAATGCCTGTTGGGTTTCATCTTGAAGAGAGGCGGCCAGTTGTCGGCGAAGGTGGCTGTGCAATGGGCGAATGGAGGGTTGGCTCAAAAGGCTGTCATAAAGGTCAGAAGTACATCTGCCAGCTGGCTCCATTAGTTTTCCTAATTTTTTAGTCAACATGAAATCGAAGTACCACTGCCTTGTGCGTTCATCAGCTCCTGAGAGAAGGGAGTCTTCAAGGTTCGACATGTCACGACTCATGATTGATGGGAAGTCACTATATCCTTTGCCTGTATTTCGTAAGCCACGGGTGTCATCTACCTTTGCTATTTCAGTATTTTCATCAGAAAAAGCTATTAGCATAACATATCCCCCTGGAGCTTTTTTATGTTGATTGCGGAGGTGCTTGGCAACTTCCCTTGGCATTATTTTCAAATCGTCGTTTAAGTCGGCTTGGCTTGTCAATCCATCAAGCAGTATGGGCGAATAACCTGAGTGGTTTTTTTTTGAATTGTTCGTTTTATCAAGCGTTTCTTCTATATCAGCATACGGAAAGGAATTTTTAATTGCTTCGAGCCATTGACGCCATTGGTCGTCTTGCATGACTGAAGTTGAGCCCAAATAGAGGTCGAAAATTAAGTTATAGTGCAGATTTTTTTTTCGTGCTATCTCTTGAATCCGGTAACAAATCTTTGCCAAAGGCATACTGCCTGCCCTTCCTAAAATCAATGGTGAATCTGAAAAAAATAGATACGGGACAGGGCCATTGTCAGCATTGACCAAGCGGGCGTTTCCGGCAAAATAAACGGAAATTCGGTCACCCATTTGGCTTTCTTCATCTAGCCAGTCAATCGCTGTTGTAAAACTTGCAAGCGTGGCTAAATCACCAGTCAATAAATTTAAATGGTCAGCAGGCATCAGCCCTCCTTCCCTTGATCTTAAAAATGCAGCGTATAATTCTGCGTTTTGTTCGTTGCTAGTAAGGTCTGGCAACAAGCTGTCTTGTTGGGTGGAAATGCCAATGACAACTGCTCTGTTTGATTTAGGCAGGCCGATATCAGAATTATTCCCACCCTTTGAATTCAACGCTATGCGCAACGTGTCACCCCCAAATGCATTCAGTTGAAGGTATGTGAAAAGATAAAAAAAAATGGCAAGCGTTGATAGGAGTGAGGTTTTCATATTGGCCAGTTTAACTTTGTTTTGGGTCTTGTCTACAAGGCCACTCTTTTATACAGTTGTTATGGTGTTTATTTGAAATGCAAGATAAAAAAAAAGCGGACGACCTGGGTTTCTTATGGTAAAAACTTTGGGCTGCCGCTATTTTTCTTGGTAGTAAGGTTAAACTGGTAGTTGTCAGCTGTTAAGCCCGAATGTTATTTTCTAATTGAATTATTTTAAGATATTTTTAAAAATGGTAATCATATACACCAATTGTTGTGGTAATAGGGGGGTAATATTATTTGATTTGAATTAATGAATGAGGTAGTTATCCGATGAAATGATTACATACCAAGATTAAAGGACGCACCTAAAAATAGGCCCATTTCATACTTCCCCTTGGTCGGAATATCACCCAAATTTGCATCGAACTGGTCACCTACACTGTACCCCTTTCCTAGTCGATGCACACGTCCACCTTTCAGACCAAATGAGAGGACCAGTCGTTGATTGGTGCCAAACATCATGCTGGGGCCAACATAGAACTCAACGCTTTGTCCCTCATCTCCACCACCCAACAACGGAATGCCTGCACCGAAGGAGCCTCCCAGCGTTGCCTTTTGACCCCTATAACCATGGAAGTGGAGGAAAGAAGTAATTGATGGTGTAAAAACACCGTCGTTGTCACCCACGATGACACCATTGCTCACGGAATAGCTTTGCCCAGGCTCAAAAAATTGTCCAAAACTAACGCCAGCGCTAGCCTTCACTTTAAGGCCTCCACGCACCTCCATCCTTAGGTTTCGCTCCTTTAGTATTTCTGGTTCAGCTTCATCACCTTCTGCTTGTTTGCGCATCAATTTGATGTCCAAGCTCACTTCATCAGCGGTAGGCTGAATGGTAGTGTGGTAGGTGAAATCATTGGAAATGACCTCTGCCAACTGAAGTTGTAGTTTCGCCATTTCCTGGTTGCTAGGGATATTGGACGTCTGAATTGACCTTGAAGTTACCTCTTTTAGTTGTTCCTTGACACCTCTCGATTTAATTTGGAAATCAATCATGTCTCTGGTGAATTTCTGGTAATTTTCATCGTCCACATTATTAGCCGTAAGGTCTCGGGAGAATGCCTCAAGCATGCCAATCTTTATATTTAACTCGTTTTGTTTCCCCTTTAGTTTTTCAATAAATAACTGATGCTCGGCTGGAAGCTTTTGCCAAGCCAACAAATCGTTTAGACTCACGTCTTCATCGGCGTCTTTTTGGAAAATGGCATCATAATATTCACGGCACATTTTCTTGACTAGAGACGGCCGAATGTTGGCTTGCGTCCGAAGCGGCTCCACATTCAGCAAGGCAATATTGCTAACCTGCAATGCACGCTCATTGGCTATGAGTTGGTTGTGAACTGAGGAGATGTCTTGCAATAAGAATTCAATCTCCCTCATCGTCTGATCGGCCTTGCTAATTTGTTCAGCACCTCGGAATTTAGACAATATAGATTTCAGCGTGATAGCACTGTCATTTACAGTCAAGACGGGCAGGTCAAGGCTGAGCATTGGGAGCATTCCACCTGATTCGCCATCTGGATTCATGAAACCACCAATCCCAGGTATCCCCGGTAGCAGGCTTGCAAACCCTGCCATGCCAGTCAACCCACTGCCAGAATCATCCGTGGTCTCCTTGACTTGTAGCGCCACATCGCTCACGAAAGGGTTGTATTCGGTCAAATGGACCCGAACCTCGTCACCCTTGCGGAGGCGCAACGATTTTACAGGCTTGCCCTTTTTGACATAAGAAATGCTATCGTTATACAGGTTGTAAAAGACCTGATAATCTTGTCCGTAAGCATTGATGCTGGCTGCTCCCAAAAGGAACAAGGTTGGAAATATTAATAGGAAGTTTTTCATGAAATAAATAGGCTCTATGATTATTTTATTTTGTTTTATTTCAATTTTAATTCATTGTCTGCTCAATTACGAACGTCATTGATGTAACGTTCACATCTGTTGCGCTCATGGACAGTGCCTTTCCTCCCCGGGTCATGGTATCCTCATTGAAAAATGAATCTGAGAAAACTTTTTCAAAAGGATTTTTAGGAACGGACCTGCTCTGCCCCCTGTTTGCGGAAATGCCTCGCAAATCAATAGGTTGGTCGGTAGCAATCAGTTTGAATACTTCCATTCCCGAAGGTGGACCGATGACGAAGCGCTTCGGCACTTCATAGCTGCTTTTTGCTTGCACTACGAACTCAGAAGGCGTTTCATTTGTGCCCGCCATAGGTATCAGCACATTAACTATGTTATTCGGTTGTATGTCGAGCAAAGTAAAATAAGCTGGTTTGTATCCGCCGTTGGTCACTTTTATTCTGAACCCGTCATCAATATCAAAATGCAAATTTCCGTTTTCGTCCATTTTATCTGAGGCAGGAATGTCTCCCAAATATGCCTTAGTTTTTGGGTCGTATTTGATAGGGATGATTTCAAAACTGACGGGCAAATAGTAACTTTCCAGTTCAAGATTTTTCAAGTACCTGGCCTGGCCGAAGGCCTTCATTTGTTTCAAAATATCGTCGGCCAATTTTTCTGGCCGCTGGTTTTCTTTAAAAGTTTCGATGACGATGCCGCCGCTAGTTATCAATTGCACCGCTGCGCCTCGGCTTGCATCATCGCTGATGGTAAGATTCAGCTCTGCATCAGGTTCTTCTTTTACCACAGGCATTTTATCCAATCTACTCCGTAAAAAAGGCAACACAGGGTGATCCGAGGGCAGTGAGTTGGTGAAACTGACGCCCAGGTCGCCAAAACTTTGTTCCAGCACAAACACCCATGCGGACATGGCCACTGCTTGGTCGAGTTCGGCATCTAATTCAACGGTGCTTGAGGTTGGGTCGCCATCGATTACTGTGCCTTTCGCCAGTGGTGTGACACCAGAAATGGAGCGAGTTTCAGGCGGGTAAAATCCCAGAACAGCACCACGCTGAAGGCCATGTAGCCAGCCTGCTTCCACGATGATGGTGCTAGGGTCGTTCCAGCTTGTTACCCGGTAAAACTGTGGGGCTCCGACAATACGCCCAG
>JAHEAS010000361.1 GCA_024642645.1 Saprospirales bacterium
GCCAACCGCTGGTAAGTACAGTGGCAGCAAATTACCGAAAAAGTAAATTTTTCTGATTGGCTTCATTCAGCGGTCAGCATTTTGCAGGAATACGTTGTTTTCTCGCTTGTAATGTAATTTTAGTGAGGGGAAATCTGTGCCGATCTTACGCAGCAAGGAATAAAGAAATGGTGCATGGCCATTCCTCTGTCGGAATTCATAGTTGCCATTGGCAAAAATGATGCCTTGCCGCCGAAATAGTTATCAACGGCTAATTAAGAAAGCAGGAATGCTACCATAAATGAATTGAGGGTCAATTTGAATACTGTTAAGTGTGAGGTAAGCAGCAGTTTCAACTTCATATTCTATTTTTACCAAAAAAATTATGAAACAAATACGACAAACTTCCCTGCTCCTAATTTTTAGCCTTTTCGTTTTTCAAGTACTTGCGCAGAAAAACTTTCTCCAATCGGGCCCTATGCTCGGCTACACGGATATGTTCGAGACCATGATTTGGGCACAAACGACGACCGAGGCGAAGGTGCAAGTGGCCTATTGGCCTAAAGGCAAACCCACCGAAAGGCACCTGACGAAGGTTTACAAAACACAAAAAGAGGACGGGTTCACTGCCCACTTAATCGCAGATGAGGTGCAGCCCGGCAATTGGTACGGCTATGAACTGCGCATCAACGACTTCCCCATCAAGCTGGACTATCCAACGGAATTTCAAACGCAAACACTTTGGAAATGGCGCTCCGACCCACCTAGTTTTCGGTTGGCAGTAGGCAGTTGTGCCTATGTGAACGAAGAAGTCTATGACCGCCCGGGCACCCCCTATGGTGGTGATTATCAGATATTTACCTCCATCCATCGGCAGCGGCCAGACCTCATGCTCTGGCTCGGTGACAATACCTACTTGCGGGAGCCGGACTGGAACACCCGCACCGGTTTTCTGCATCGAAATACCCATACCCGCTCCCTGCCGGAAATGCAGGCGCTACTCGCCAGCACCCACCATTACGCTATCTGGGACGACCACGATTACGGCCCAAACGACAGTGACCGGAGCTTTATCCACAAAGAAATGTCTACTGAAATCTTCAAGCTGTTTTGGGGAAACCCCGCCTACGGCCTACCCAACCAAGGCGGCATCACCAGCTTTTTCCAATGGGCGGACGTGGACTTTTTCCTGCTCGACGACCGCTATTTCCGCACACCGAACAACCGAAAATCGGGTAAAAAAACACTGTTGGGCGAAGCTCAAATGGAATGGTTGATAGATGCATTAAGTGAGAGCACTGCCCCTTTTAAGATAATTGCTGTGGGTGGGCAAGTACTTACCACTTTCGTCGGACACGAAACCTACGCCAATATTTGCCCGGAGGAACGGCTGGAATTGCTCCGCAAAATTGAGGAAGAAGGCATCAAAAATGTTGTATTCCTGAGCGGTGACCGCCACCACACGGAGCTGAGCACGGTGAAAAATGGGGCAGGCAACATGATGTACGACCTCACTGTTTCGCCCCTGACTTCAGGGGTACATACCGGAGAAGAACGAAACCAACTACGGGTGGATGGCACCTTGGTGCAGCAGAAAAATTTTGCTATCCTGGAATTTGCCGGTCCAGAAAAGGCAAGGGTAATGAAAATCAGTATTTTCGATTCCAACGGAAGGCAACTTTGGACACAGAGCATTGCATCAGAATGAAAAAATGCTGAATCGGACGATCACTAAAAAAGAACTCCCGTACCTTCTTGCAAGGCCGGGAGCACATAACTTATAAAAACAGCAGGATAATTCCATGCAAGGATGCATGGCAATGAGAAATGACTTTGAGTGGGCAGTTCGACAGTGGGCAGTTGGCAGTCAAGGACTGCTTCAACTACAGGAAGTCATATATTGCCCAAAAAACTTGCCCGTCTTTGTTCAAACAAGTTTGTTTGAACAAAAAGAGCTGGAACTTCCAGACTTTTTTCTTAAAAATCACTGATTTTTCGCACGACCTTGTAAAGCCGTGTGTGCACGTTAACCTCTTCGATGAAGGGGTCGTGCTCCAAGTGATTGGCGGAGATGAGCTTTAGGTGAGTGATGCGCCCACCGTGGTAAATCCGCTGGACGTGCTTGACCCACATGGAGCCATTGTTCTTCACAGCGTATATTTCATTGTCCTTCAATTGGTCCAACCGCTCAACTTCCCGGCAAACGACGATGTCGTTGTCCATGATGACTGGTTCCATGGAATTACCGTTGATTTGGAAGGCAACGAGGCCGCCGCCCTGCAAACCCGGCAAGGAAAACCAAGAACTTTCCTCGGTTGCGAAGCTACTCGTATCCACGGAACTACCAGCAAAAGCTGCCACAGTGGTGAATAGAATGTTCCCTTTGGCAGTAATAAATCCGGTTTCAGTGGTGCGCTTGGGCAGGTCAACGCCGAAAGGCGTGCCAGTGCCGTCGAGCAGAAAATCTTCATTGACGCCAAAGTCTCGACAAAATTTGCGGGCTTGGGAGTAGCTGATGACCCGTTTGTCATCGCCAGTGAGGAAGGCACGGATGATGTGGCCGTACCCTTTGTTTCCAAGAATCTTTTCGGCTACGTCGCCGATTCCCTTGCCGCTGCGGTCGTTCTTGACGATAGCGCCACGGTCTTCGAGCATTTGAAAGACCCGGATAAAACGGTCATTGAGTTCGAGGCGGTCTTCTCCTATCATGGCTTTCTGTTTTTGAAGTTGAAACAATTAATCATTGATATGAAGGCAAAATTAAAACAAATTATTTTATCTCAAAACTTTTGTTTAAATAATTTGATTCTTTTTCAAAAAAATTTGCCCGTAATCCAATCTTCTCTCAACAGGCTAAAAACTTCCACATCGTGAAAACTGCCATACATCTGGAGTGCTTTGCGGAGAACCCCTTCAGGACTGAACCCAAGCCGAAGTGGCACTGCTCGACTTTTTATGTTGGCTGGCATTACCAGTATTTCCAATCGGTTCATGTTCTTTTTTTTGAACAAATACTCAATGAATGCTGCACAAGCAAGGGTCATGACGCCCTGCCCTTGGAGGTCTTCCCGAAGCCAATAACCGATTTCGCAGCGTCGGTGGTCTTTGTTGAAATGCACCACGCCGAGCGAACCCGCCAGTTGCCCGTTTAGCATAATAAAAGTTGTGAGGCGGCTGCCATCACTGTTTTGTTGCATACTTTCTTTGATGAACGTTTTTGTGTCACTCAAGGAGCGGGTCTCATCCACCCAAGGCAACCACTGCCGGAGATAAGCCCTGTTTTCCTCAATTGCCTGAAAAACGGCATCCGCCAACTCATGCCGAGCCAGGTGAAGGCTCAGAATGTCGTTTATTTGGATGAATGGCTTCATTTTGGCTGATTATTTAGAAACATTACAGTTCAAAAATGACTGCTAATCTACAAATACCACCTTTCTATTCTTAAAATTTGAGATTTAAGGGGATTTTAAGCTGCAAATTTGCACCACATGATACCTTTGCCCGTAGCACTTTCCGAAAGCCTTTCATTCGCCAGCCCTGTTTTTATCTACAACCACTAAGAATTCAACACGTAAACTGTCATAATCTAAATGAACATGCCGCATTTGTGGCAACTAAATCCTCTTTATGAAATTGAGAATCTTTACTTCCCTATTCTTGTTTCTATCCAGCTTTGGAGTGGCACAATCACAGCACTCTGTGGCGAAGCAGTGGAACGAAAAACTCCTGAAAGCCATCCAGGGCGACTTCGGTCGGCCTACCATTCATGCCCGCAATCTTTTCCACACATCTGTGGCGATGTACGATGCTTGGGCGGCTTATGACACCATTTCCACACCTTATCTATTGGGTAAAACAGTGGGAAACTTCACTTGCCCCTTTAATGGTGTGCCGATGCCGACTGATGTGCAAGCTGCTCGTGAAGAGGCTATCAGTTACGCAGCCTATCGTGTCCTTAAGCACCGTTTCTTAAATTCTCCAGGCAACAATAATCCAGCATTTTTTACTTCGCAACAGTTGGATTTTAAGATGCTTGAACTTGGCTATGATATCAACGTCACCTCCACCGACTATTCCACGGGAGACCCCGCTGCACTGGGCAACTATATTGCACAGCAGGTGATAAATTTCGGCTATCAAGATGGCTCCAATGAGCAGTTCAATTACGCTAACTTGTATTACCAACCCGTAAACCCACCACTGGTAACCAACCTTGAGGGCAATCCCAACCTGCTCGACTTCAATCGCTGGCAACCGCTTACACTTGATTTGTTTATTGACCAAAACGGAAACCCAATCCCTTACAACACACCACCAGCATTGTCGCCTGAATGGGGAGAAGTAGTGCCTTTTTCGATGGACACTGACGACCTGACTGTAAAACAGCGGGACGGCCACGATTGGAAAATTTACCACGACCCAGGTGCACCTCCACACCTCGACGTCAACGATTCAATATCCTCTGCAGAATACAAATGGAACTTTGAGCTGGTGTCCGCTTGGTCAAGCCACCTCATGCCAGACGACAATGCGGTTTGGGACATTTCCCCAGCCTCCCGGGGCAACATCCAGAGCTATCCAACCAACTTTGATGAGTTCCAAACTTTTTATGACTTCGCCAATGGTGGCACACCAAGCCCCGGCTATGCCATGAACCCAAAAACAGGGCAGCCTT
>JAHEAS010000362.1:0-3076 GCA_024642645.1 Saprospirales bacterium
AAATACCAATGGCAATTTTACCAACCTCATTCAGTTGCCTGCCAATGCCACCGCTTTTTCCGACAACACCGTTTTGCCTAGCAAGACTTATTTTTATCGGGTGAGGGCCAAGAAGAGCAGCGAGTTCTCCGCTTACAGTAATGAAGCGGTGGCTGTGACGAGTGTTTCTGCTACGGCATCGAGGTTGTTGAATGACCGAACAGTGCAACTTTCTCCTAACCCAACCAATGGGGAATTTACTTTAACCGTTGATAACCAGTGGATTGGGGCAACAGAGATTTCTGTTTTTGATGTGGTGGGAAAAATGGTGGTCACACCATTTTCCGAAGTAAAGACCAGCGAGAAAACGAATTTTCAGGTTGATTTGAGTGGCTCTTCTTCAGGCGTTTTTATCGTAAAAATGGTACAAGGGACAGACGTGGGCTGGTTCAAGGTGGTTAAAAATTAGACGCCTCTTTTTCATTTCGAAAAACAAAACCCTGTCGGCTTTATGCATGCTGACAGGGTTTTATTTTTGGTAAAATGCTTTATCCAACTACTCTATCTCCATCCCCAACCACTTTTCCAGCGTCGTCACCAATTTCTCCCTTTCCGCCTTCGTCATTTTCTTGATTCTCGCCCCGCCGTGGCTGGTTTTAGGCATAAAAAAGAAGACGGCATTTGTCTTGCCAGATGGCCTTACCGCCGTTGCCGACCAAGTGTCCGAGTCCCCATTGATGTAGATGAAATTATTGCCCCAGGTGTCGAGCCAGTTGGCCACTTTTTTGGGCAATTCTCCATTAAAATGGGTAGGCAGCTTGTTTGGCATGAACACCGCACTAGGATGCGATGCTATCGGCAGTGCTTTCAGCAGCCCCTTGAAATCTTCGGTCCGGTAACCATAATAGCCCATCTCGTCGCCAGCCTGAAAATAGTGCGATGAGTAGCCAGCGATTTGGTCGTCCGAGAAAAAACCAAGGTCCGACACGGTCAGAAAATGAGAAATAGTGCTATCAAGTGGCACCTTGTTATCGGGAATTTTAGTGCAATCGTTGCCCATTTGCCAAAAAGAGAATTGGTACTCTAGCACTGCGTATTCAAAGGCCTGCTCAAAAGTCAGGTACGTGAATTTTTGACCAGCGCCTTTGGCAAACCACTGCAATTTGGTTAAAACCTCTTGCCTGTTTTTCAACAGCCGCATTTGCACTTCTTTTATTTTTGCCCGGCACTCAGGAGTACCTACTGTGTCGAGGAAGGCGTAAATGCGTTGCTCCTCCAGCGATTGGTTCAGCGGAGCGACATAAGGGACAGCTACATCAACGTCAGCCGGAAAGAAATAACGGTAGTAAATCGTCGTCTGACCACCTTTGCTGATACCTGTACTGACCCATTTCCCTTTATAAATTTCTCTAAAAATCTGGTTGACATGGTGTAGGTCAGCGGTGGCCTGTTCAAGGTTAAGGTATTGATAGTCAAGCGGTTCAGGCTTACTGTCGCCAAAGTAGCGGTGCTCTACGTCAAGCTGGTTGGCTTTAAGGAGCGGCGAAAGTTCGTACACCCGATTGGTAGGGCGTTGATAGCCTTCCGTTACGATGACGGTTGGGCGGTCGAATCCCTTGTGGTTAAGGAAAACTTTTTGATAGAAATAGCCCTTCTCTGGGTACTTATGGTCAATCGGCTGGCGAACCATTAATTCGTAGGCTGCTTCAAACCCTTCTGGGGTATCAATCTTTTTGAAAGTGACGTCCGGCAGGTTGAAAAGCGCCGTCTCGATATTGGTTGTTGCTTGTTGTGTAAATGCCAAATTTACGTAGCAAAAAAAGATGATGGCGGTGAGTAAATGTTTCATCCTGAATTTATTGTGCTAGCTTATTATTGTTGAATTGTTGTGGCGAAATTATCGCACTGTAATTTTCATTTTGCAGCAGCTTGTTCCACCGCCCTCCACACCCGAAACAGGTTTTTATAGCAAATTTTGGAGATGTCGTCTTCTGAGTAACCCCGTTTTAGCAACGTGTAGATCAAGTTTGGGTAAGCGGACACATCTTTGAGGCCGGTGGGTAGTGAGTCACCGACGCCATCATAATCGGATCCGAGGCCGACGTGGTCAATACCGGCAAGTTTCACTGCGTGGTCAATGTGGTTGGCCACCATTTCCACATCTGCGTATAGCGAATCTTGATTTTCTGCCTTGAATTTGTCAATGAGAGGCTTGGCCGCCTCGTCTTCTTCTTTCAAATTCTGGGCTTCCAGCATGGCCAATATTTTGGTGCGCATCGCTTCCCGGCTTTTTTCAACACGGCTATCGAGGAAGGTCGTACCGAAATTAATCATGATGACCCCGCCGTTTTTACCCAAAGCCTTAATCATGTCGTCGCTCATGTTTCGTTGAAAATCAGGAGTGTACGAACGGCAGGACGAATGAGAAGCGATAACCGGCACCTTTGTGACACCAATTACCTGATAAAATGCAGCATCGGAAACATGCGAGATGTCCACCATAATGCCTAGGCGATTCATTTCCAGCACTACCTCCCGTCCGAATGGGCTAAGGCCGTTATGTGTACGAGTGGTATCGTAGCTGGAATCGCAGATTAGGTTGTCTTTGCCGTGTGTAAGGGTGATGTATCGAATGCCTTTTTTATGAAAATAGGTGAGGTCTTTAATTTTGAGAATCGGTGCGCCGTTTTCCATGCCCATCGGGAGAGAAATTTTTCCTGCGGCAAAATTTTTCTCGATGTCGTCGGGGGATTTAGCAATGCCGAATTTGTCGGGATGCATCTTGGTAATGCCAACAACCATCTCCATGAGCGAGTCGGCGAGCGACTTGCCACCATCAGGCTGCAGTTGGTAGCTTGATGGTATGTAAATGGACATGAAAGGGGCGCTCAATCCACCTTTTTTTGCCCGCACGTAATCAAAGTCGCCTTCATCCGTTTGAATGGGCAGACCGGTAAATTCTTTCGTTAGCCGGAAGTTTTTCACCGAAAGTCGGTATGGCAGGTCAACGTGCCCATCCACGATGATATAATGATGAGCAAGTTCGTCCGCCTGTTTACGAAGTGCATCTTCGGAAGATGAGCTTTGTGCTAACATG
>JAHEAS010000362.1:3086-4651 GCA_024642645.1 Saprospirales bacterium
AGGCAATTTTCATAAAAAACAGTGTTTGTTAGCGGGAAAGTTAGTCAGTTTGGTCGAAAAGCAAGGCGGGATGTTAACACTGTCTTTGATTTTTGCGTCAACAAAGAATCTTATTTTTGCCCGAACCAGATTGATAGGCTTCCTAAACTTTTGCCTTTGTACTTTATTTTTTCCCTTTAGAAAGCATGAAATTCATATCACCCTTCATTTTAACCTTGTTTTTTGTTTGCTCCGCAATGGGCAGGTTGTTCGCTGCGCCTGCCAACGACCATTGCTCGAAGGCGATGTGGCTGAAAGACGTGACGAATTATTGCAGTTCGCCCCGGCAGTTTACCAATTACGAAGCAACGCCCGGCGGTCCTGACCCTGCCAATTGTTTCCCAGGATACATTGATGATACAGATAACGATGTTTGGTTCAAGTTTACTGCCGTGGCTACAGAGGTGAACATAAGTGTGGTCGGCGCTATCAAGAACAACCCAGGCGGTACTTTGCAGTACCCGCAATTTGCCCTCTACCGTGGCAATTGCAAAGCGTTGTATGAAATCGGTTGCATTTCAGATGGGCAAGGGTACAATATAGTAGAGACTTTCATTGGTAATTTGGCAGTCGGTGAAACCTATTACCTACGGGTGGATGGAAGGAATAATAAAACTGGGACTTTTCAGCTTTGCGTCAATAATTTCAATCCTGTTCCATCACCATCATCAGATTGTTCGACAGCAGTTGTGCTTTGCGACAAATCAAGTTTCACAGTGCCTAGCATGAACAATGCCGGGCGAAATACCGCCGAATTGCCAAAAGGAATCTGTGTGCCTGAGGAGTCGCAATCGGCTTGGTATAAATGGACTTGTGAAGAATCGGGCTTGCTTAGTTTTACACTCAAGCCCATTAACCCCAGCGATGACCTTGACTTTGTGCTGTTTTTGTTGCCAAATGGCGTGAGCGACTGCTCGATGAAAATCCCTGTTCGCTGCATGGCAGCGGGTGAAAACCTCGGTGCGCCGTATTCAACTTGGCAGCGCTGTTCTGGGACAACGGGCCTTTCCCCGAGTTCTTCGGACATCGTGGAAGACCAGGGCTGTGACGAGAACAATGATAATTTTTTGACGCCACTACGCATGGAATCGGGCAAGAGCTATGCGCTGATGGTGAACAATTATCAGAATACTGGCAATGGGTTTTCCGTGGAATTTGGGGGGAGTGGGACATTTGTTGGCCCGGTGGCGCATTTTACGGTGAGTAAGCTCAAAATTGCGGTCAGCCAGAAACTGACCATCAAGAATGCAAGCAGTTTTGCTGGAGGTATCGAGAATTGGGAATGGAATTTTGGCTCAGGCGCCAACCCACAAAAAGCCAAAGGTGCTGGACCGCACACTGTTACCTACAATTCTGGTGGGATGAAGTCCATTTCGCTCAGCATTGAAACCAGTAATGGCTGCAAAGTGACGAAGATTCGTGATGTTCAAGTCACTGAAACACCACCTCCACCTCCTGCTCCGAAACCCAAAAAGACGGAGCCAGCAGCTAAACCTGAACCGTTTGTAGCGGCAGCCCCTAAGCCA
>JAHEAS010000363.1 GCA_024642645.1 Saprospirales bacterium
ATTCCGCTTTTGGTTTCCCATCAATGGAATAGGAGATAAACCATTCCTTGCCCAAGTCTGAAGGTGAGTAGATATTAAAGATGGGTACAATTTTATTTCTACTGGCATAGTGAAGTTTGCCAGTAGCCGGGACGTGCTGGGACAGCTGTAAATGAAAAAACCCCTGCATGCAGGGGTTTTCAATTATGGTGGAGAATACCGGAGTCGAACCGGTGACCTCTTGCATGCCATGCAAGCGCTCTAGCCAGCTGAGCTAATCCCCCATTTTCTGAAGCTAAACAACCAATTGTCGTTAGCGGGTGCGAAATTACATGTTTTCTGGAAAAATCGAATGATTGGCAAAAAAAAACCTCAGCTTTCTGTTTCCGGAGGGGGGGGCTCCAATTCTTTTTTCAGCCTGTCCGCATCCCTTAGCATGATGAATATGAGCCACTCCAATTGCCCGTTCACACTGCGGAACTCGTCGGCAGCCCATTTCTCCACGGCGGTGTAGAGATCCTCCTCTATTCGAAGAACGAATTTCTTCTTTGCCATTTTCTCAGAAAAAAAGTACGCGACCCGGTAGGCCGGGTCACGGTACAGGATGTAGAATCAGTAAATTAAAAGGCTCCAAAAGCGTGTCTATAAAATTATGAAATCCGTGATTACAATATGAAATCAATTCAATATTCATTTGATGATGCAAACATAGTATTATAATATCAAAATGATTTCATTTTTTTGAAAAAAGTTCTCCACACACTGGGAATCCGACCTTTCTCGAATAAAATTTAGTGGTACCTAACATTTTTTACAGCCTGTCGTTAATAACTGCCTAACAGCCTTTAACTGCTTATTTGAGATTCCTTGAATCTGCTATTTTTGCACCTAAAAAAAATAATATGAGACTGGTACTACTTTTTGCTATCGCAATTTTCTTTACTGCTTGCGGCTCTAATGAGTCCAATCCACTGACCAATCAAACCTCGGAACAGGGACAACCACAGTATAGCAGCACTTACTTGGACAATAAAAAAAGAAGGGAACAGGCCGAGTCGCCCAATATTGTTTTTCAGATTCAGGGCTTAACAGGCGGGGGGGTAGCAAATCTTATTGGCACTTTCGAGGACAACAACTACAGGATGGACTCTGCCCAAATCAGCCCGACCGGACAGATTGTTTTCAAGCGGCAGGAAGCCTATATCCCCGGCCTGTTTTACCTCGTGCTGCCCAACAACCTCAACCTGCAATTGCTGATAGACCTTGACCAGACATTCACGATGACGACTAGTCTCGTTAATATTGCGAAGGATATGAAAGTAGAAGGCAGCGTTGACAACCAACTCTTGTACGATGCCATGAGATTTGAGGATGGCCAGCGCCAGCTTTTTCAAACGAATGCCCAGAAAATGGCCGGGCTCAAACCAGGCGACCCCAATTATTTGCAAGTGAAAGCTGAACAAGACAAACTGCTCGACGACCGGATGGCTTTTCTTAACAAGATATTTAAAGAGAATCCAACTTCGCTTTTCACTTCCTTCAAACGGGCAGGCCAGAATCCTGACCTGCGGGATTGCTACAAACCGGATGGCTCGCTAGATACCGCTAAATACACCTACAACTACCGAAATCGCTTCTGGAACGGTACCGACTTCAACGACGAGCGCCTGCTTTACACGCCCGTTATTTCCAAGATGCTCAACCGTTACATCACTGAACTGACCCCACAGCACCAGGATTCCATTGTGAAATATTCGATTTCATTGGTTGACAAGGTGACCGATAAGCCGGAGTTCCTGAAATATTTTGCCAACTGGATTGTGCTCCATTATGACCCAAAAGAATCGACACTCATGGACCCCCAGGCGGTGTTCGTCAACATGATAGAGCGGTATTTCACCTATGACAAAGCCTTCTGGTCGGACTCCTCGGAAGTTTTTGCCTTGCAGCAGCGTGCTTACGAGATGTCGGCAAGCTTAGTTGGAAAGAAGGCGCCCGAAGTGAACGTACCAGGCACGGATGGGAAACCTATTTCGCTCTACGCTAAAAAAGCACCTTACGTGGTGGTGTACATGTGGAATCCTGAGTGTGAGCATTGCGCCGAGCAAACACCAAAGCTCGTAACGCTCTACAACCAGATGAAGGACAAGGGGTTTGATGTGTATGGCATCGCCGTTAACACCGATGACGCAGCGTGGCGGGCGGCCATTAAAAAATACGGAATGCCGTGGACCAATGTTTTTGACCCCACCAACAAGTCCATCTACGGCAAATACTACGTGGACAATACCCCGGAAGTTTATCTTCTTGACTCCGACCGTACCATCATCGCCAAAAACCTAAATGTGGACCAGATAATGACGATGATAGATAAGGATAAAGCAAAACGCAAGTAATCAGAAATTCCTTGTCGAAAAATGGCTGTGTCAGAAGTAACATTCCGACACAGCCATTTTTGTTTTAGGTAACATTGACAATGTTACGTTCGCCAATTTTCATTTCACCCGATACCAATACTGCGTCCGGTAAAACCCAAACAGATAACCACGCACGACCATGACGTTCGGGTCGCCTTCCTTTAGCCACATCTTGCAGGTGTACCACTTGCCGTTGCCACGGTCGAGGATTTTGCCGTCTTGGAGTTCATCGTCGTCAAGCACCATGTTTTCAAGGATGACCATGCCGAGGATGCGTTGATTATGACGGTTGCCAGAGCACTTGCTGCACTTGCTGTCTTCGGGGTCTTTAATCATCTTGGCCACCTTGCCGGAGTAGGCATTTCCGCTCTTATAAACCTCGACATGACCGCTGGCTTGGTTCGTTTCGTCGTCAATGGTTTTCCAGGTACCGGTGAAGGACTGCGCCGACATTGCGCCAGCAAAGAAAAATAGGGTTAGTATGGCCGTGATTTTTGAAAGCATAGATTTTATTTTAGGCAGAATAACGAAAGAGTGTAAAATGTGTTTTGGCAAAGATGCAAGTTCGGGTTTCTGAATAGCTGTGCTTAAACAAATGCATCCCTTACCTTTGCCCCGCAAAAATCATAATCATCCGATGGAATCCACCGCCAAGCAAAGTGTTGACTACAAACTCCTCGGCAGGGTCATAGCCCAGGCCAAGCCCTACAGTGGTACACTGTCGTTGGCGGCAGTGCTGGCTGTGGTGCTGGCGCCCATCGCCATCCTGCGGCCCTACCTCGTGCAGGAGATGGTGGACAAATACATTTTCAAGGGTGATATCCCTGGGCTGACCAAAATGGCGATGCTGTTCATCGGTGTGCTCATTTTTGAATCCATCCTCCGCTATTTTTTCATCTACGCTTCCAACTGGGTGGGTCAGGCCGTGGTGCGGGACTTGCGGGTGCGGGTCTTCAACCACATCACCTCGTTGCGGCTAACCTACTTCGACCGAACGCCCATTGGCATCAGCACTACCCGCACCATCAACGACATCGAGAACATCAATTCCGTGTTTTCGCAGGGACTGATGACCATCATCGCCGATTTCCTCACAGTGTTTGTAGTGCTGGGCGTCATGTTTTGGGTGAGCTGGAAACTGACCTTGGTTTGCCTCATCACCATGCCGTTCCTCATCGCCGCTACGTATGTTTTCAAGGAAGCTATCAAGGCGTCGTTCCAGCAGGTGCGGGCACAGATTGCGAAGATGAACGCCTTCCTCCAAGAGCGGCTCACGGGCATGAAAATCGTACAGATTTTTAATGCCGAGGCACAGGAAATGGAAAAGTTCAAGGTCATCAATCGAGACTACACCAAGGCCAATATTGATTCCATTCTTGCCTATTCCATCTATTACCCAGTCGTGGAAATCATCTCAGCGGCATCGCTCGGCCTCATGGTCTGGTACGGCGCACGGGAGAGCCTGAGCAGCGACGTGACGTTGGGTGCGCTCGTCGCTTTCCCGATTTACCTCAACATGCTGTTCCGGCCCATCCGCATGTTGGCAGATAAATTCAATACGCTCCAAATGGGCCTCGTAGCTGCTGAACGGGTATTCCACCTTCTCGACCGCACAGACCATATCAAGAACGAAGGCAAGCTTTTACCTGAAAAACTTCGAGGCGAAGTGGCGTTCAAAAACATTTGGTTCGCCTACACGGAGCAGGATTGGGTGCTCCGCAATGTGAGTTTTGACATAAAACCCGGTGAAACGCTGGCCATTGTGGGCAGCACAGGCTCCGGCAAAACCAGCACCATCAGCATCCTCAACCGCCTGTACGAAACGCAAAAAGGCAGCATCGAAATTGACGGTATTAGCATCCGTGACTACGAGCTGCATGCCCTGCGCTCGCACATGGCCGTCGTCTTGCAGGACGTGTTCCTTTTCAGTGGTACAGTCTTGGAGAATATTACGCTCCGCAACGATGGCATCAGCCGGGAGCAGGTGGTGGATGCCGCCAAGATGATTGGGGCACATGCCTTCATCGAGAAACTGCCCGGCGGCTACGACTACCAGGTGCAGGAGCGGGGTGCTACCCTAAGCATGGGGCAGCGGCAACTCATCAGCTTTGTGCGGGCCTTGGTCTTCAACCCTGAAATCCTCATCCTCGACGAGGCCACTTCCTCCATTGACCCCGAGTCAGAGTCGGTCATTCAGTACGCTATTGAAAAGCTGATTGCGAAGCGCACGAGCATCATTATCGCCCATCGCC
>JAHEAS010000364.1 GCA_024642645.1 Saprospirales bacterium
CAGTGGTCATTGAAGGAGGAGATAAAATCATTCTCACTTTGGAACAATCGAATCAAGTTTGCATGAGTGAATTGTTGACTGAACTTTATACCTTCATCCCCGCCTAACCAAGTTTTCCAAACCATACTCATGGATTTGCCAGGTTTTTCGTGAAACCAATTATGTTTGCCAGTCAAGTTTTGCCTTGATTTGAAGTCACCCTTTGACTTCGCAAACCCTTGAAATTCATTAAATTTTATTGACAAAAAAAAGTACATGGAAGGTGTTAACACAACAAATGCTATGGAATTGAACCGTGTTCAAATAGGCCACGATTACTATTTCAAAATTTCAAACAGCGATGCGCTCAGACCCTTTTTTATGAGCATCGTCAGCGACTCCGACCACTGGTTGTTCATTTCCAGCAATGGAGGGTTGAGTGCAGGGCGGAAAAATGCCGAGTTCGCATTGTTCCCTTACTACACCGATGATAAGATAACCGAGTCTGTCGAAAACACGGGTAGTAAGTCCATTTTCCAGATTCACAAAGGGGGCAGCACCCAAGTCTGGGAACCCTTCTCCGAACGGTTCGATGGCAGGTACAAGGTCAGCAGGAATTTGTACAAAAGCGTTTACGGAAACAAAATTCTTTTTGAAGAAGAAAACCACGACCTGCAACTGACCTTCCGCTACGAATGGAATTCCAGCGATGCGTTTGGTTTTGTCAGGAAGTCAACACTCATGAACCATGCAGCGCAGGAAGTCAGCGTTTCGGTGTTGGATGGTATCCAAAATATCATGCCTTACGGTGTCAGCAGCGCATTGCAAAACAGCGCCAGCAACCTCGTGGATGCCTACAAACGGAGCGAACTGGATGCTGCGTCGGGTTTGGGCATTTACGCCCTCAGCGCCATTATCGTGGACAAGGCAGAACCCAGCGAAGCGTTGAAAGCCAATTCGGTTTGGTCGCTTGGTTTGGACAATCCCACCTATCTTCTTTCCTCCTTGCAACTCAAACAAATGAGGAAGGGAATGCCCGTGCAGCAAGAAGCGGATGTCAAGGCGGAAAGAGGAGCTTATTTCGTGGTGTCGGAAATATCGTTAAAGCCCGGCGCTGAAAAAGAATGGATGTTGGTCGCCAATGTGAACCAAAGCCATTCGGCGATAGCCAAACTTTCGGAGACGATAAAAAGTGAAAAACGCTTAACCGAAATCGTCAAGCAAGATGTGGAAGCGGGCACCCAGCGTCTGATATCACTCAATGCCGGGGCGGATGCCTTGCAACTCACCTCCGACAACCGCCGGGATACCCGGCATTTCTCCAACGCCCTTTTTAACATCATGCGGGGTGGTATTTTTGACCAGAATTACCAAATAGAAAAGGGGGACTTTACCAACTACTTGTCGAAGGCCAACAAAGCCGTTTTTGAAAATGTAAAATCCATCGTTGCTGGATTTCCCGAAGTGTTTTCACTGTCCACTTTAAAGGATTTGGCGCACGGGAGTGAGGATGCCAATTTCACAAGATTGTGCTTGGAATATATGCCGCTCAAGTTCAGCCGGAGGCATGGTGACCCCAGCCGCCCTTGGAACAGGTTTTCCATAAATACCCGCAGCGAAACGGACGGCTCGAAAATCCTCGACTACGAAGGTAACTGGCGGGACATTTTCCAAAACTGGGAAGCACTGGCGCATTCCTACCCTGATTTCATCGAGAGCATGATTCACAAGTTCCTGAATGCGACTACCTTCGATGGGTACAACCCTTATCGGGTGACCAAAGACGGGTTCGACTGGGAGGCCATCGAGCCGGACAACCCTTGGTCGTACATCGGCTATTGGGGCGACCACCAAATCATCTATCTGCTGAAGTTTTTGGAGTTCTTGGAAAACCACGACCCCGGCAAACTGGAAAGCTATTTTAACCGTGAACTCTTTGTTTACGCCAATGTGCCCTATAAAATAAAAAGCTACGAAGACATCCTGCGAAATCCCAAGGACACCATCGAATTTAACCACGAACTCGACCACCGGATTCGATTGGAGCGGGAAAAAATGGGGGCAGACGCTGCCTTGCTACAGGATGAAAACAAAGCCATTTACACGGTTACTTTTTTAGAAAAAATTCTGGCGACGGTACTCGCCAAGTTGTCCAACTTCATCCCAGAGGGTGGCATTTGGATGAACACCCAGCGCCCGGAATGGAACGACGCCAACAATGCCCTGGTCGGCAATGGCGTCTCGATGGTGACGCTCAGTTATTTAAGGCGGTTCCTACATTTCTTCAAAGACCTTCTGGCTGCCTCGGACATGAGGCAAGTCAGTGTTTCCAGCGAGTTGATTGTATTTTACAAAACTGTTGTCCAGACGCTGGAAGGCCACCAACACCTGCTTTCAGGTAAAATTAACGACAAAGACCGCAAGCTGGTGTTGGACGGGTTAGGGCAGGCAGGCAGCGATTACCGGACGCAGGTTTATCAGCAAAATTTTAAGGGAAACAAAGGCGCTATCCCACTCGATGATTTGAGGCGGTTCGTTGACTTGGGCCTTGAATACTTAGAACATTCCATCAAAGCCAATAAAAGACAGGACGGCCTCTATCACGCTTACAATTTGATGACGGTTGAAAATGACCATGAAATCTCCATTTCACATTTGAGTGAAATGCAGGAAGGACAGGTGGCCGTGTTGAGTTCCGGGTATTTGTCGGGCCGGGAAGCGCTGGCGGTCTTGGATGCGCAAAAAAGCAGCAAGCTTTTCAGAGAAGACCAATACAGCTATTTGTTGTACCCAAACAAGGACTTGCCCCGGTTCAACGAAAAAAACAACCTGCCGAAGGATGCCGTTGCCCAATCTGCGTTGCTCACCCAATTGGTGAACGACGGGCATCGGGGTATCATCGAAAAGGATGTCAGGGGCGTTCACCATTTCAACGGCAATTTCAACAATGCCAACGACCTCCAAAGCGCATTAGAGCAACTCTCAAAAACGAAGTATGTGCCCCTCGTTGAAAAGGATGAAAAACGAGTGCTGCAAATCTTCGAGGATGTTTTCAACCACAAGGCATTCACCGGCCGCTCAGGGACATTTTTCGGCTACGAAGGCTTGGGGTCTATCTACTGGCACATGGTGTCGAAGCTGCTGCTGGCAGTGCAGGAGTGCTGCCTGAAAGCTGTCGAAGAAGGAGAAAGCGAGGAAGTCATCGGCAGGCTGCTGGAACATTACTACGAAATCAACGAAGGCATCGGTGTCCACAAATCACCCGCTCTTTACGGCGCATTCCCCACCGACCCGTATTCCCACACACCTGCCGGAAAAGGGGCGCAACAACCCGGCATGACAGGACAGGTAAAGGAAGATATTTTGAGTAGGTTTGGCGAGTTGGGCGTTTTTGTGAAAAATGGTCAACTGCATTTTAACCCCTGCCTGTTGCGGAAAAGTGAATTTCTCACGGAAGCCAAAATATTCGAGTACGTGGATGTGCATTCGGCAAAAAGGCAGTTGCCACTGGAAAAAGGGTCGCTCTGTTTTTCCTATTGCCAAGTGCCAGTCGTATACAGACTGGCAGCGGAGAACGGGCTAAAAATCCTGCATAAAAACAATACCACCACCACTTCTAAAAACTTGAACATAGATGCCCACACCAGCCGGGAAATCTTCGGCAGGACTGGCGAGGTCGTGCAAATCAATGTTCATGTCGAGGAATCAATATTGAGATAACATGAAGGCAATACGATGGCAAACAACGGTTACGCTGTTGGTTTTAGTCGTCAGTTTCTCATGCGACACAAGCCAACCTATCAAAGGACATTCACAAACACCACAAAAAGTGACAGCTAAAGAAATCTTAGGAAACCCGAACTATTTGGCCATTTCTTATGGTGGGTACCGGGAGAATTCCCGTGACATGGAGTCCACCGTGGAGCAATTGAAAGAGGACATGAAAATCCTCGCTGCCATGAACGTAAAGGTGCTGCGGACTTACAACACCAAGTTGGCGGAAGCCTCCAACTTGTTGAAGGCCATTCAGGAATTAAAAAAAGAAGACCCAAATTTCGAGATGTACGTCATGTTGGGCGCATGGATTGATTGTAAAAACGCATTTAAAGACCACCCCAATCATGAGGAGGAAGATGCTGAGGCCAATGCCGCTGAGATTCAGCGGGCGGTGGACATGGCGAACCGATACCCCGAAATTGTGAAAATCATCGCTGTCGGCAATGAGGCGATGGTAAAATGGGCGGCCAGTTATTTTGTGCAGCCTTGGGTCATTTTGAAATACGTGGACCAGTTGCAGGAGTTGAAAACAGCGGGCAAACTACCCAAAGACCTTTGGGTTACCAGCTCTGACAATTTCGCCAGTTGGGGCGGTGGCGATGCCGAGTACCATGTCGAGGATTTGACCAAATTGTACAAGGCGGTGGACTACATTTCCATGCACACCTACCCGATGCACGACACGCATTACAACCCGGATTTTTGGGGAAATTTCGAGGGGGAGGAAGCCCTGCCGGATACCGCCAAAATCGCCGCCGCCATGACCCGTGCCAGGGACTATGCCATGTCCCAATACCAAAGCGTCGTGAAATACATGAAAAGCCTCGGCGTCGAGAAACCCGTCCACATCGGCGAAACGGGCTGGGCC
>JAHEAS010000365.1 GCA_024642645.1 Saprospirales bacterium
TTTCGACACATCGTCAGAATTCGCTGACCATGCCTACACCCAGCCCGGCAGCTACGACGTGTCGCTTACGTTGACCTATCCCAACAGCTGCGTGGCCAGCCTTACCCTCCAAGATTTGGTAAAAGTGTATGAGTCGCCCGTGGCCGATTTTACTTGGTCGCCACCCTTGCCAACCAACATCGCTCCTAATGTGCAGTTTCAGGATGTTTCCATGGGACAGTTGTTACAATGGGATTGGGACTTCGGGGATGGTGCTACCAGCAATAAAGCAAATGCTGTGCATACTTATAATTTGCCAGGTATTTACGAAGTGCTGCTTTTGGTGACTTCAGCGGGTAATTGCCACGATTCCATCTCAAAGACCCTTACAGTGGGAAACGATGTACGGTTTTACGTCCCCAATGCCTTCTCGCCCAATGGGGATGGACTTAACGATGAGTTTTTGGCTTACTCAGTGGGTTTATTGCAAGATTTTAAAATGACGATTTTCAACCGGTGGGGCGGCGTTATTTTCGAGTCCGAAGACCCAGCTAAAGGGTGGGACGGTACCAGCCACAACAAGGAGGCACAGCAGGGTATTTATACCTACTTGATTACTTACAGGTTTCCGGCGCTAGAAGGCGGGGCCCTAGATTCAGGAACATTGGGCGGGGAAATGCTTTTGTTAAGGTGACTTTGTGAATCATCAATTTGGCAAACCTTTAAACCTCAATCCCCATCTGCCGCATCAGCAGCGTGGCATTGAAACTCTTGCTCACACCCGGCTTAATGGTGTAGTCGAAAAACAGCTTGCTGTCCTTGATTTCCACCTCCATGCAAAGGTTCTCCACCGTGCCGTTTGACTCGGCCTCCAATCGGCCGAGTTCCAGGTCGTGCGTGGCAATGAGGCCACCACCTTGCAGCCGGATAAGCTGTCGGATGAGTGCTGCCGACCCGGTGTGGCGGTCTACGGAGTTGGTGCCTTTCAAGATTTCATCAAGGAGGAAAAAGACAGGGAGTCCGCCATTTCTCGCCGCTTTCACCGCTTCAATGATGACTTTCAGTCGCTTCAATTCAGCATAAAATGACGAGGTGCTTTCCGAGAGGTCGTCCTGAGTGCGCATGGACGTGAACACCCGCATGGGCGAGAGTGAGAATGCGCTGGCGCAAACGGGAGCACCAGCTTGCGCCAGCACCACGTTCAATCCGACAGTGCGCAGAAAGGTACTTTTCCCAGCCATGTTCGAACCAGTCACGAGCTTGATATGTCCACGGGTTGCCATTGAAAAATCGTTGCAACGCCGCTTTACGGGCTGAATAAGTGGGTGTCCCAGGTTCGAGGCGCCCAAATGGTTTGTGTCATCAAAAACTGGCAGCACCCAGTCTGGGTTGTTGTGCCACAGGCTGGCGAGGCTGCACAGCGCCTCCATTTCCTGCAAGACGTCGAACCAACTGGGTAGGTTGTCTCGGTTAGTCGCACGCCATTTTTCCAGTTTCAAAATGTACCGCAAATCCCACAGCGAGCCAATATTGAAGAAGATGGCGAAGAAGTTGAAGCGAAGGTTCAACTGCCGAATGATGTGTGATAACCGCCCGACTTGGACAGAGGAGCACTGTTCGCCTTCCGTTAGTTTGCGCTGCAAATTAGCGGACAGTTTTGATGTAAACGGCTGTTTTTCAATCTGTTCCATCAATCGGGCATACGCCGCCAAAGCGGCTTCGGCATAGGCCGTCCGCAAGTGAATCCGGTTGACTTGTTCGCTTGTTTTCCTCAAAATCCAAAAAATGGGCAACAGCAACAGTACGAAAATAGGCCAGGGAACGAGCGTCGCCCAAGCTATTAAGCAAGCTAAAAACCACCAGCCACCAACCTTCGTAGCGATGGTCAGCCGTCGGTTGCCGAGCACCAGATTGGGGTCGTCGAGCCAAGCCCGGAGAAGGTCGAGGTGTTTAGGGTCGTCTGCTGTTTCGAGGCCGTGTGCCTGGAAGTTTTGGCGCCAGTCCAGCATTGGGTGCAGCTCGGCAATGGCATTTTGTCGCTCCGCAATATCCGAGGTTTTGGCAGGTTCGAGTAGGTATTGCGCCAGCCGCTCCTGCCCGATGGCGGTCGTTGCCCGGCAGCACGCCTGGAACATGGAATGGGGACCGAACAGGTCGAGGTCGAGTGCATTCGGGTGGTCGGTTTTCAGGAACCTAGCTCCATCTGGGAAGCTGCTAAAACGGTGCTCCATCGCCTCCGATTCTGTTCGGTTGATGGCCGCCAGCCTTTCGGCGTGTTCGGCTGCCTTCTGGATGCCACGGTGCCACATCATTAGGCGGTAAAACCCCATAATGAACCCCGGCCCAAAAAAAGATGCTAGCACCCAATGTATGGAACCCGCCAGAATCATTAGCCCAAGCCCACCGAAAAACGCCACCAGCCGCACCCAAGCGTAGCGGTCGTATTTGCTGCGCAATGCAGCCGCTTCGATTTGGAAATCGGAAGCCCGTTGCTTGTAATTGGCGGCAGTTGTTTCGTAAATCGTCATTCGTAAATCGTAAATTATTGCCCAGCTTCCAGTTCCTCCCAGTACTCCACTGCCCGACGTGTATGTGGGATACAGATGGAGCCGCCGACAAGGTTTGCAACAGAAAAAACCTCAAACACCTCGTCACGTGTAATACCGAGCTTATGGCAAGTGCCGAGGTGGTAACGGATGCAGTCGTCGCAGCGCAAGACCATCGAGGCCACAAGGCCAAGCAGTTCCTTGGTTTTGACATCGAGCGCCCCAGCTTCGTAGGTGGTTTTGTCGAGGGCAAAAAAGCGGTTGAGTGCCTTGTTGTTTTGAGCAAAAATCTTTTCGTTCATCTTCGCCCGGTAGTCGTTGAATTCCTTGACTAATGACATTGGAAGGGAGTTTTGAGTTGTGGGTTTCGAGTTTTGAGTTCGGGAACCGCAAAAGTAGGAGAATGGCTGGTTATTTTTGGAAATGAAAAAACCGCTTTGAACATGTCATTCAAAGCGGCCTTTACCAAGTTTGAGGCTCAAATTAAAACTTGACCACCCGCAGGGCTTTGCCCATTTTGCCTTCTACTTCTAAGCGAAGGAAATAGACACCGCTGCCAAGTATCTGGTCGCCAATAGCTGCAGTTCCTACATTGCTCGTAAGAGCAACTTGACCTACCTGCTCACCGAGTACATTGAAAATCAGTAAGTTGGCAGCAGTGGACTCATTGGGAAGTTCGTAGCTGACCATAAGTTGGTGGCTGAACGGGTTCGGGGAAGCATTGAGCAAGTAGCCCGCTTCATCCAAAAACTCCGTGCCGGAAACGTTGATGTTGACCGTTTGTGTGAATACCGCAAATCCGCACTCGTTGGTAGCTTCCAATGTTACCTCATACTGGCCGTTGGCAGCGTAGGTATGGATTGGATTTGCTTCGGTACTTGAGTTGCCGTCGCCGAATGTCCAGACGTAGCTCGTTGCGCCAGCAGAACCGTTGGTGAACGACGCATTGTACTGCGTTACCCCAAAGCTAAACAAAGCGGTAGGGGATGTGCCAACGGTGATGCCTTGGTTCAAAGAAGCAGTGTTGGTGCCTGCAGGGTTTGTAACTGTAAGTTGTACACTGAATGTGCCCACTGAATTGTACACGACCGTTGGGTTTGGGTCGGTGGAACTAGAGGGTGTTCCACCGGGAAATGTCCAGCTGTAAGTATCTGGGTTGCCAACGGGGGCACTCGTAAAATCAACAGTGAAAGGCGTACAACCATTTGTGCCACTGAGGGTGAAAGTCGCAGTGGGGGGCACGGCGAGCACTTGCACATCTTGCGTAAAAGTTGCAGAACCGCAAGCATTGGTAACGGTCAAAGTCACCGGATAAAGGCCAATTGCAGTATAAGTGTTGCTTGGGTTGGCCTGTGAGCTGGTGTTTCCATCACCGAAATCCCATGCGTACGTGCTTGCTCCTACCGAGCTGTTTGTGAAAGCAATTACGTTGCTACCAACTGTGTTGGTGAAGCCAGCCGTCGGTGCCTGCCCAATGGTGATTAGGTTTGGACGGTCAATGGTGTAAACAGTTGCCGTTTGGGTAGTTACCGTCAAGGACACATCGAAAGTGCCAGGTGCATTATAAACAACTGTCGGATTCTGCTCCGTCGAAGTGGCAGGTGTACCGCCTTCGAAAGTCCAACTCCAGAGGAAGGTCGTGTCGGAGGAATCAAAGAATTGAATTGTTTCTGGTAGACAGCCTTGCGTTGTGCTGGCGCTGAAAATCGGGTAGGGAGAAGTGTCTTCCACTTTGAAACCGTCCACGGCAGCCTCCGCAATATGACCGGGGGCAAAATCACTACCGATGAAGCTCACTTGCATGGTACTCGTGATAGGTATCAGGGTGGCGAGGTCAAATTCCGATTCTGGCCGCCAAACGCTGCCAGATTGGGTGATAGTCTCCAAGGTCACAACGTCAGTCCCGTTGGAAATAGTCACTACCAAGTTGTCGTTTGGTGCGCCAGAGCCACCGGAGTTGTAAAACCAGGAAGTGTATTTCAACACCGGTTGGTTGTAAGTGGAAAGATCCATCATCGGGCTGGTAAGTATGACAGAACCACCGTCAATGTCGCAGTC
>JAHEAS010000366.1 GCA_024642645.1 Saprospirales bacterium
TGGTACCGCCTTGGCCAGCCCAGCCCCAGCGGTAATGGGACTTTATCCGACATCAACACGATAGAGACGCTGACTGGATTGCCGGTAGGCACCTACGTCATCAATATCCAAGATGCCTTCGGCAACGATGTGGTGGTGCTCACTGACGTCACGCAGCCCACCCCGCTCACTGTCACCGCTACCCTGAGTGACTACAACGGTTTCAACGTGTCCTGCAACGGCGGCTCGGACGGTACGCTGCTGGCCATTGCTGCAGGTGGCCTCCCACCTTACAGTTATGCATGGTCGGCTGGCGCAATGACGGCATTTGCCCCAAACCTTGCCGTTGGTGACTACACCCTGACTGTGACGGATGCCGTTGGCTGTACCCTCACGGCCAGCTATACCCTCAGCCAGCCTACCCCACTGATGCTCTCAGCGCTTTTTACCGACCCCATTTGCGACGGACCGCTCACGGGACTCATCGAAGCACAGAGCGTGGCGGGTGGCTTGCCGCCATACCAATACGCCTTGAACAACAGCCCTTATTCTGACCAAAAAAGCTACCCCGACCTTACCGAAGGCTCCTATACCCTAAGCGTACAGGACACCAATGGCTGCGTACTCGATACGGCTATACAGCTTACGGCAGCCATCATTCCCATCCTTGATTTGGGGGAAAACCTGACAATGAACCTCGGCGACAGCATCCGAATCAAACCGACGGTGCAGTTTGGTGCTTCGCAATATGCATGGAATCCCTCACCCGACCTTTCCTGCTTGGACTGCCCTATGCCCTGGGCCTATACTTTCCATCCCATGAGCTACTCGCTCACCATCACCAGCGTGGATGGCTGCACCGCCTCGGACAGCATCTTCGTGGACGTGGTAGCTACCCGCCGGGTTTATATCCCCAACGCATTCAGCCCGAACGGCGACGGTATCAACGACTTGTTCAGCGTATTCGGCGGGGCAGAGGTGAAGGAAGTGAAGTCCCTCGATGTTTTCTCCCGTTGGGGCGAGCATGTTTTTTCGCTCCGCAATTTTGCCCCAAACCAGCCCGGCATTGGCTGGGACGGCGTTTTCAAGGGCAAGGAAATGCAAGGTGCCACTTTCGCCTGGACAGCGGAGGTGGAGTTCCTGGATGACGTGGTGATTAGGTTCAAGGGGGATGTGATGGTGGTGCGGTAGGGCTGCAATCACCAACACCACCTCCCCCTCTACCTTCACCGTTTTCAAGTTCACCAAATCCTTGTAAACCAGCTTGTAAACATAAACCCCCGGCCTTTCCGCCGTACCAATCTTTCCCTTTTGAGCGCAGCCCGCCCCGTTTCCAAAGGAAAAAACATCGCTGAAGGCGCGCTGGGGCACCAGCAGGAAGGGCAGGTCGGGAAGCAATTCATACTTATTTAGTCGTAAATAGCTGTGGCATGAAAAAACCCTGCCCAAGCTTTTGCTCAGGCAGGGTTACAATCATAAAAACCGACTGAATTTATCCTTTTTTTAAGTCCGATTTACTGGACTTCCTTTGCTGTTTGCCACGGTCACCCCTTTCGCCTTTGCGCTCGGATTTCAGCTGCTCCCACTTGGCGGCCTGCTCCTTGGTCAGCACTTTTTTTAACTCGGCGTCGTGCTGGGCTCGTAGGTCCTTATTAGCACCTTTCAGCTTGCCCTTCTCACCGTCAGGTTTGGCCTCATGGGCGGCCTTGGCCTTCTCCGCATACTTTTGGTTGATGGCCTTCACCTTGGCCGTTTGGTCGGCGCTCAGGCCCAGTTCTTGGGTCATCCGGTCCGTCTGGTGTTCGGCACGCTTGGCCGGGTCCATGTCACGGCCAGCACCTTTTCCTTTGCCCTGACCTCGGCCCTCGCCCTTTTGGTCAGCCTTCATTTGCTCCCATTTGGCAGCTTGGTCTTTGGTCAGCACCTTGCTCAGTTCAGCTTGGTGTTCGGTGCGGAGGGCTTGGTGTGCCTCCCTGTTTTGGGATTTTTCACCCTTTTTCTTGTCGGCAAAAGCGGCTTTGGCTTTCTCGGCGTAGCGGAGATTGATTTCCTTCACCTTGACGATTTGGTCGTCGCTGAGGCCCAAATTTTTGGTCATCCGGTCCGTTTGTTGTTCGGCCCTCATGGCAGGGTCCATGTCGCGACCGCCTTGTCTTTGGGCTTGTGCATTGGCAAAACCTGCCGTGAGCAGAAGTACCATCAAAACTGACTTCAATAAGATTTTCATGTTGATAGATTTAAAATCAGGTCGGTATTAAAAATTGGAAACGTTCTATTTTTGAATGACCGCCTAATCGCTGTTGAGTGATTTAATTTTATGGGTCAAAAGTGCATGGAAACGCCCCGCAACACCAATTTATTCAATGAACACCCCAAATTTGTCCATGAACCAAGCACTGAGGAAGGAATTGGGTGGCAATACAGTGTTCATTGATAAAACCGCCTTGTTCATGGATAAAACTTTGGTGCAAAGCCTGCATTTGACCACATTTGCCACATGAACCTTCGGTTACAAAAGAATACGTTGCTGCAAATCCTCTTCTGGGGAAGTTTCTGGGTGCTTGTCCCGACGTTGCTCGTTGGTGACTGGGGAAACGCCGACCGCTTCCTCATCCGAAACCTCGTAGTGCTGGCAGGTATCTGTTTGGTGGTTTGGGCAAATATGGAACTGCTGCTGCCCCGGCTTTTTTTCCAAAACAAACAGACGGCGTACCTGCTAGCAGGGTTGGGCCTGCTGGTATTCGTGGTGCTGGTGATGGAGTGGGACGCTGCACCATGGGCGGATTACATCCAACGAGCGCAAGGCCGTGGCAGGGCCGGCAATCGGGGCGGCTTTTCGCCAAAGGATTGGATGCGGTACCTGAGCGGGGCGATGCCCTATTTCACTGCGTGGATTGGCAGCGCCTTGGTGGAGATAGCCGCCTACACCCGCCGCAAGGAGAAGGAAACGGCCATTTTACGAAGCGAAAAACTGGAATCGGAATTGAAGTTCCTCAAATCGCAGGTCAATCCGCACTTCCTGTTCAATGCACTGAACAATATCTACACCCTGTCCATCCTGAAATCGGACGCTGCACCGGAGAACCTGCTCAAGCTCTCGGCGATGCTGCGCTATGTGCTCTACGACTGCAAGGAAGCGACCGTGCCGCTGGGCAAAGAAATCGAGTACCTGCGCCATTTCATCGCCCTGAACATGCTAAAGGACAGCCGTGGCCTGAACGTCCAAGCCGAACTCGACGAAAGCCGCCCGAACCTCCGTATTGCGCCGATGCTGTTCATTCCCTTCGTGGAAAATGCCTTCAAGCACAGCAAAGTCGAAGACTTGGTCAACGGCTGGATTCACATCCAACTGAAAACGGAGGAGGAGGATGTAGTTTTGGAAGTAAAAAACAGCTTACCCAAAAGTGGTTTTACCAAAAACGAAGCGGGCGGCATCGGGCTGGAGAATGTGCGGCGGCAGCTGGAACTGCTGTACCCTGGGCTACATGAGTTGAAAATTGAGCAGAAGGAAGCGGCGTTCGAAGTTTATTTGAAAATCCAATTGTAACCTGCCATGTCAAAAATCAATTGCCTAGTCGTGGACGACGAAGAGCTGGCCCGTGACCTGCTCGAAAACTATATCGGAAGGTTGCCGCACCTAGCGTTGTTTGGCAAGTGTCGTGACCCGTTCGAAGCGTTGGAGGCACTCAGTACACAGTCAGTGGACCTGCTCTTCCTAGACATCCAAATGCCGGGCATGACGGGCATGGAGTTTTTGAAAACGTTGAGAAACAAGCCGCTGGTCATCTTCACCACGGCCTATTCCGAGTTTGCGCTGGAAAGCTATAACCTCGACGCCACGGATTACCTGCTGAAACCTTTCTCTTTCGAGCGTTTTGTGCAAGCGGTGAACAAGGCGACCGATTTGTTGGCGCTCCGCAAAGCGGCGGCAGGCTACCCCACCCCGCCGGAAAAGGTGGCAGAAACGCCCGCCGCAAAGGATTTCATCTTGGTAAAATCGGAACACAAAGTCCACCGCCTGCGCTTCGAGGACATCTCCTACATCGAAGGCATGCGGGAATATGTGGCCTACCATACCCCAAACGGCCGCATTCTCTCCTTGAACTCCCTCAAAAGCCTGGAAGAAGAACTGCCCACCGACCAGTTTTTGCGCATCCATAAATCATACATCGTGGCCATCGGGAAGGTAGCGGCAATGGAAGGGAACCTGGTGCTGGTTGGCAAGGAAAAGCTGCCGATTGGGGCAAGCTATCGAGAGGTCGTGATGGGGCGGTTGCTGTAAAACGAACCCTCATGAGAAGTGTGGTAGTATTTCGCGTTGCCTACAGGAAGTGCTAACATGGACAGCAAAAATCACTATAAGTCATCATGAAAAATCATTGCGCTTTTGGGTTAACCCACTAAGATTGCAATAATTAAAAACTGATGCCATGAAAACAAAAATTTCTATAATAATCCATTTCGTATTGCGGCGCCTTCACCTGTTTTTACTCATTTCCTTCATGTTGGCTTTAACCTTACAAGCCCAAACTTTTTACTTAAAAGATATAGTAATGGGTAACCGCTATGATCCAAATAATGTGT
>JAHEAS010000367.1 GCA_024642645.1 Saprospirales bacterium
AAATGGCCGCATCTTGATTTCTAGCTTTTTGTTTGAGTCAAGTAGCAGTTGCAGTGTGTCGTTTTCATAGCCCAAACTCGATATTTGCAAAAAAGCAGGCCCTTCGATGAGCGTGATGCTGAAGTAGCCAAATTCGTTAGTATAAGTACCTGCCTTGCGTTGCACATCATACACAGTTGCATTGATGTTGCGTTCTCCGGTTTCGGCGTCTGTGATGAACCCACTGATGGTAAACATCCGCTTTTGGACAGGTGTTGGTTTTCTAATAATGACGATTTGCGACCCTACCACTTCGTAGTTAAGGTCGGTATCTGCAAACAACAGTGGCAACAGCCTACTAACTTTCAAGTCTATCACCCGAAAAGTTAACCTTTTATCTGGTGGTAAAATATTGTTGCTGAAAGAAAGCGGCACCCCGCTGTCAATCATTTCATAAAGCACCTCTATGATGGGCAAATCCTTGACATCCAAGCTGATACGTTCGTCCAGTGGTGATTGAGCAATCACCATAAAATGGGCAAAAGCCCCGAACAAAAGTATTAACCAGAATTTTTTCATGTAGATTAGGGTGCGTAGGAATCAAAATTAATCCAATCTACTGAACAGACAGGAAATTCCACCTCCAAAGTTGGCGAGTGCAAATAAAAATGGCTCAAGTGTAACGAACCACCTGAGCCATTTCTGCTGCTATTTACTTGTTTATTATCAATCGCAGCAAACGCCAGTCACAATAAATCCGTCATTTCCATCTGCTGAAAACTTCAGTTTTGGGCATGAGGTTTTTAGTCCACTGATTGCTTCTTCCATTCCACCCCTTTTGACCGTTAGTGTTTGCGGACAGTCTTTCTGTTGAACCGTATTTAGGACAAATTTTCTACCATAAAGCCGTTCCATGCCCTTCATGATTTCTGAAACACTTTGGCCTTTGAAGCTGATTACCCCGGTTCGCCAAGCGTTTGGCATTCCTGATTCGTCCATTCCCTTAAGCGCTTTACCTTCAGATTTTGCCAGTCGAACAAACTCACCCGGACTAAGCACCACCCCATCGCCACCATTCTTGAAGTCCACGGTCACTTTGCCTGTCTCCACATACACTTCAAAATAATCATCGGTGGGGTAAGAGCGTATATTAAAAGAGGTGCCAAGAACACGCACGTTGGCGGTTTCAGTTTCAATAACAAACGGTCTTCCCTCATCACGAGTGACCTTAAAAAATGCTTCTCCATTTAACTGTACCCTTCGTTCTTTTTTGGAAAATTCAGTTTTGTAGGATAATTGACTTGATTCGTTCAGGGTAACAACGGTGCCGTCAGATAGTGAAAGCTCCTTGGTATCATTGGTAGTAACAACTACCATTTGGTCGCCAGCACTGCCCATTTTATTCTTAATGAACATTCCAGCCACCAGTAATAGTGCGACTCCCGCTGCAATCCGCAAGGCAATTTTGACAGGGGATATGCGCACTACCTTTGCAGGTTGATGCTGGCTCATGCGATTTTTAAAGGAAGCAAGGCCCTTTTCTACATCAGGCTGGTAGCCATTTTTATAGCTTCCACTAACCTCCCATATTTTTTTCAGCAGACCTACAGGTTCATGAGGGTGTTGCTCATGCCAAGCCTGCCAGTCTTTATTTTCTTTAAAATCCATTGTTCTAAAATCGTTTCACAAGCGCTTTAATTGTTAGGGACAATTTCAGACTGCTTTTCTTCCATAGTTGACTTAAGAGACACGGTTTTCTATCAATCCCCCCATTTAGTTGCTAAAATCGTACAGTTTTTTGAATCCAATTGCAAGCCAAATGACGAAACATGGTTAGCCATCCTTCAAATGCGGCTCAACGACGGCTTTTAACATTTTTAAAGCTTTGGTCATTTGGTTTTCGACGGTTTTGACGGAAATGCTTAATTCATCGGCAATTTGTAGATTGCTCATCTCCTCAAACCTGCTTAGCGTAAACACCAATCGGCAACGCTCCGGTAAAAGGTCAATGGCCGCATGTATGGTGCGTTCAAGGTCTTTTCCTTCAATATCAAGCACAACGCTTGTAACCTCACTTGCCGTCGCTGCCAATTTATCCTCATCGTCCCACTTTATTTTTCGGTCTCGAATAAAGTTCAAAGTCTTGTTCACAGCAGCCCGACGCAAATAGGCACGAAGGGAAATGGTAACACTGATAGCCTCCCGCTTGCGCCAAACATCAAAGAAAACCTCTTGAGCCAAGTCTTCTGCAGTATGCTCATCGTTAAGCACCCTCAGCACTGTTTGACACAAATACGAGTAGTATTTACCAAACATCAACTCCATGGCCAAGCCGTCGTTGGTCATGAGCAAAGCCAAAATGTGTTCGTCTGAGTGTTCTTTTTCGAAAGCCACTAGAAATGATTCTATTGGATAAAAGGGCAAAATTCAGGACGCCAAAGTATGACTTTTGCCACAAAAACCTGTCTCAATGATAAAATTCTAATAAAGCGTCCGGTGATTGGGGATTTTCGCTAAATTTGGCTTCTTATTTTCATTAGTATTAGAAACGCCACTTGCACAAGCTTCTGGCATTTCATCAAAACGACCAACCACAAGTCCGTTCAAAAATTCTAAAACTAAACTTTGCAACGGTTCAAAATACATTTTTTTGGTTAGAAACTCGGAGCCTGTCCGCTTCCAAGCGGGTGGGCATCCGGGATTCAAAAAATTAATTTTCAATGCTTAAATTATTCATCCCACTGACACTGCTAGCTCTTTTCATCCTTCCATCTTCCATCTCAGCCCAGGATAACCTGACTGAAAAAGGCGCATTTGTGATGAATGCCAATGAAGAGCATTCCTTTTTATTCGTGCTCTCCAACCGAGCTGGGGATTTACAGGAACTTCGCACAGGCATAACTAAATACATGTGGAAGTACCATCCGAATGATAAATTAAAAATCACCCAGATCCAAGTGGACGGCGAGTTGAAAGATGTGCCGCTTATCCTAATTTCTGGTTTTGACAACAAGGCAAAAGCCATGGAGTTTTACAACGGGCTGAAAACCAACCGCCCAGATTTCATGCAAATGGGCATGACGAAAGACTATTTCCCCCTCACCAAATCAAACTACGAGAAGATTGTACGGGCTAAATCGTTGAACGGCTACAAGCCATTTTTTCAACAGAATTACCTGTAAAGAAAAGTCTTCAATGTCGGCGAGCTTTTGAATCTCGCCGACGTTTTTTATTTCGCAGAACAAACACTCCGGTTTTGACCTACCTCCAGATTTTAGGCGATTTAAAGAAAAAGAAATTCCAGCCCATCTACTTCCTGCACGGGAGCGAGCCTTATTTCATTGATGCCATCTCCGATTTTATCGAAGAAAATGCACTGCCGGAAAGTGAACGCTCCTTCAACCAAGCAGTGCTTTATGGTCGTGATGTGGACCACCTAACTGTCATTGACAATGCCCGTCGCTACCCGATGATGGCACAGCACTCAGTGGTCATCGTGAAAGAGGCACAGGACATGAAAGACCTGAAGGACCTCGAGAAATACGTGTCCAACCCGCTCGATTCTACCATCTTGGTGCTTTGTCACAAACACAAATCATTCAATACCAGTACCAAGTTCGGCAAGCTGCTTCAGGAAAAAGGCATCGTTTTCGACAGCAAAAAGCTCTATGACAACCAGGTGCCCGATTGGATTCACGACTACCTACAGCACCAGAAGCTGAAAATAACGCCGGGTGCTGCCGACCTGCTAGCCGAGTACCTTGGCACCGACCTCTCGCTCATCGCCCATGAAATGGAAAAGCTGGCACTTCACCTTCAGGCTGGCACCGAAATCACGGCCACCCATGTGGAGGAATACGTGGGCATCAGCCGGGAGTACAATATTTTTGAATTGCAAAAAGCCTTGAGCAACAAGGACCTCCCCAAAATTGCCCGCATCACCCACAATTTTGTGGAGAACCCGAAACGCAATCCGCTCATAATGGTTGTAGGGTCATTGGCCAGTTTTTTCACTAAAGTGTATATGCTTCATTTCTTGAAAAATGCCCCGGATAGTGAGGTACAAAAAAAACTGGGCTTACGCTCTACTTACGCTTTGAAGGAGTACCGATCAGCACTTCGTCATTTTCCGCTCGCCAAAACAGAACAAATCATTGCAGATTTAAAGACTTATGACCTAATGGCCAAAGGCGTGGATTTCATCACCACAGGGAAAGAAGATGGAGAGTTGCTGAAGGAGTTGGTTTGGAAGGTGGTGAATTGAGGAAGCACCTAAATTCCCAAAGACTGTTATTACACTTTATATCTCCGGGCTTGACGATTGCAATCCGCCATTAAAGGCTTACAAATCCAATTATGAAATAACCCACTGTTCAAGCAAGATTTCAGTGTAGCGGCTCTTGGGACTACATGCTGTTACATGACCATGCACCACTACATCCACAAAGGCAGTTCAAGCAACTCAACAGTCATTGGTTATTATTAGCAATTGGTTATTGGAGTCATGGTATAACTCCAAAATGAGTTGCATCAATCCTTTGAAATGACCAATAACGGTCATTGCCTACTGACAACTTCTT
>JAHEAS010000368.1 GCA_024642645.1 Saprospirales bacterium
ATAAGGGTTGATTTAGTTGATAAAGGTTGATATTTAGCAGCTTGGGGGTAAAATCAACCCTTATCAACCTCATAAACTCCATCAACCAGCTCAAGTCTTAAATTATCCGCAACTTGAATTAAAATTACAAGAGCATGGCTGGAGGTTATCTAGCTATGCTTTTTTTTTCATAAAACGAGGTCTCCAAACCGTTCGTTAAACCCGGCGACGCCTTGAAGTCCGCCAGTATGCACCAGAACAATACTGGCACCTGCCTGGAAAAAGCCTTGCTCCGCCAATTGTACAGCAGCAAAAAACGCCTTGCCTGTGTAAATGGGGTCGAGCGGAATGCCTGTTTTAAGCTTGAAATCGTTGATAAAATCAATTAGCTCTGGCGTCCATTTGGCATAGCCACCAAAATGAAAATCGTTGAGCATTTGCCAGCTTTCCCCTGTGGGGTGTTTGCTGGATTGTTCACCACATTTTGCCATTAGGCTTTCCACTTCTTTTTGTAAAAAATCACCTTTCAAAACAGCGATGCCGAGCGCAGTGCTGTTGTGTTCCGCAATGCCAGATGCGATGCCCGCCAACGTCGCCCCGGTACCGCAGGCCGTGACGAAAAAATCAGGGGGATGACCAAGCTGGGCCATTGTTTCAGTTACGATTTCACGGCAGCCGGGAATGGCAAGGCAATTAGCGCCACCTTGCGGTAAAATAAATGCGCCTTTGGCGTCAATTTTCAGGAGTTCGAGGAGTTTAGTTTCCGTATAATTTCGCAGATTTGCCCTGCTCGTAAAAAACAACTCCATTCCACATGCTTGGGCGAAGCCCAATGTTGGATTTTCCACACCGCTTTCTTCGCCACTGACAACACCAATAGCTGAAAATCCGAACTCCATGCCAGCCGCTGCAACGGCAGCTAAGTGATTACTGAATGCGCCACCAAAAGTGATGAGCTTCGAACAACCAAGGCGCTGTGCCTCAAGCAAGTTGTGTTTGAGCTTGCGCCATTTGTTGCCGGAGACATGCGGGTGCAACAGGTCGTCCCGTTTTACCAAAAGCTGAAGTCCACGCTGTGTAAAAGCGTCGTGTTTAACCACTTGGAGTGGGGAGGGCAAATGGTAAAGAAGGGCGTCTAGTTTTTTCATTTTGCACAAAAAAAGCAAATTATGCGAACATAATGATGGTTAAACCTATCAGGTAAATTATTGCGTCATATTTGGCTATTCACCTCAAAAACCAAATCAAGTACTAAATTTCGCAAAACAAACCTCCCTATTGATGAAAAACATTCCACAGAAAAAAGAAAAACCTGTTGCGAAGCCAGCAACGGAAGATGTCAAAATTGAGGCAAACACGCCTAAAAACAACGATGGCGGTTATATCTGGCTCGTCTAACGAGACTCGGAGTAATTGCGCACAATTAGTTTTCAGTAAAAAAACTAGACCAAACACCACCCGTTAATTTGGTCAAAATCAGGGCTTGGCTTCTGCCATTGTCCTGATTTTTTTTGTACATTTTTATCAAAATTTCTATTGGGTTGCCTACCTTTCCTGTCTTTCTCACCACAAAATTTTCTGCAAGATGGCAATGCTCGAAGTAATCGTCGGAATGATTTTCACTTTCATGCTCCTGAGCCTGTTGGGCACCACGTTCAACGAACTAGTTTCGTCGTGGCGGGGCTGGCGGGGCTTCTACCTTGAAGAAGCCCTCAAGCGGTTGTTGGAGTACAAGGACAACCCGGAAGTGTTCAATAAATTCAAGGACAACCCAATGTTCAAGCAGTTGATGCAGCACAAAGCACCGCTTCGGGTATCACAGGCACCAGCCTTTCTGAGTTCAACGAATTTTGCCTCCATCCTTTCCAATGTCCTGAAAAAAAAGAACGAAGCCGTGAAGTCGGTGGATGATTACCTGGATGGGCTGCCCGAAGACAGCCAACTTAGGGCGGTACTGGAACAATTCAAGGAGGAAGGACATACAACCGTGGACGCCTACAAAACAAGGATGCAGTCGTGGTTTGATGATGTGATGTGGCAGTCGAGTGGTTGGTACAAGCGGCATTTGCAGTTTGTCACTTTTTTCGTGGGCCTTGGCATCGCCATTGTACTGAATGCCAATAGTTTCCAGATTTACTCGCATTTGTCCACCAACGCCAATAGCCGACAGGAACTGGCAGCATTGGCCACTGCTTTCGCCAACGAAAATGAATCATTGCCCACTTTCGTGGCACCAAGTGACTCTTTGAGCGCCAGTGAAATTAAAACAGAAATGAAAAAAGCCGTGAATGCCCCTGAGATTCGAACAGTCTCCAATATTCTTGGACTTGGCTGGGAGCGCAAGGATATCATGGTCGGTATAAAACCTTGGTTTACCCGAATTCTAGGCTGGTTCATCACCGCCTTGGCCATTTCGCTCGGTGCACCTTTTTGGTTCGATATTTTGAAAAAAATCGTCACAATCCAGAGCACAGGCTCCGCTCCGAGCGGAGGAACTGGTTCGGCCCAAGTAGTTATTAATACGGGTAGTGGGGAAGTGAAGAAGTGATTGGGAATTGGGAACAAAAATGAAATTCCCAATTCCCAATTACTATGACGTTTTACACAAAATGCCTATTCATTTTTATTCGAGTCTTTATTCTGGCGGGTACTCGTCTGGGCGGGGGCGGGCTCCAAAAAAACTGTTTTAGCGGAGCGAGTTTTTTTTTGGAAAGCGTTTTTGATTCTTTTTTCGCCAAAAAAGAATGCCCCCGGCAGGGATGTATAAAGTTCATGTCAGTAATCGGTAATGCGTTGATTATCAAACAATAGCTGCTTCTGATACCTGCTGGGATGTTCTTTTTTCTTGAAAAAAAAGAACCAAAAATTCAAGACAGCGTAAACTCGCTCCGCTCGGACAGTACGCTGCCAGGCCACCCGCCCAAACGAGTACAACGACTTTCAAACAACTTTCTTGGGCTGCTTATTAGTCGTTAGTGCGTAACATCAGTTAGAAAAAGAAGTTGTTTTGAAATGATACTTAAACCAAAGGATTTTGATAGGCCATGGTGCAAGCTACGCTGCAAAAATTCTGAAAAAAATTTTCAACCAGTTTGAAAAAGGTTAGTTGTAGGTTGTTCCGTTAAGACCGTGTTCGGAATTTGGGTTTCGAGTGAAAAATTGTTGATTTTTTGATGAGATGAGGCGGGAAATTGGAAGCATAGCCTTGCTAGGTGACCAATTTTTCAACGAAATATCATCAAAAAAGGAGCTGTTTTTCGCCGGAAGCTAAATTCCGAACACGGTCTAAGTCATTTGAGCAAACATTCATTCATTCATTTAAACGGTAAACATGAAAAGCATTCTTCAAACACTGTCTCTGTTCTTACTTACCACTTCCTTATTTGCTCAGATTGATAGTGTATCTGTTGATAATAGTTCAGGTAATAAACTGATAGTGAATGGCAAAGATTTCATGATAAACGGAATGAACTGGGATTACTTTCCGATTGGCACCAACTACGCTTATAGATGGTGGGAGCAACCAGATGACATCATCCAGGCGGCGCTCGATACCGAAATGTCTCTCCTGAAAAACATGGGGGTAAATACGGTGCGCCAATACACCGGGGTGCCGGCAAAATGGGTCAAATATATTTATGAAAAGTATGGTATCTACACGATGCTCAACCATTCCTTTGGTCGCTACGGCCTCACTTTGGGCGGAGCTTGGGTGCCAAATACAGATTATTCAGACCCCCATGTCCGTGATGTACTTCTAGCTGAGGTAAAAGCGATGACGGAGGAATACAAGAACGCGCCGGGCCTGCTCATGTATTTGCTCGGCAATGAAAACAATTACGGTCTCTTCTGGGAGGGAGCTGAAACAGAGGATATTCCGATGGAAGAAAAAAAATCAACGATCCGTGCACGCCCTATGTACAAGCTGTTCAACGAAGCGGCCGTTGCGATGAAAGGCATTGATAAATCACATCCTGTGGCCATGTGTAACGGTGACCTGCTTTTCATGGATATCATTGTGGAGGAGTGCAAAGATGTTGACATCTTCGGAACGAATGTGTACCGCGGGGTTTCTTTCGGGGATGCTTTCCAAAGGGTTAAAAATGAATTTAACAAGCCTATCATGTTCACGGAGTTCGGTGCGGATGCGTTTAACGCCATTAATAATGAAGAAGACCAATATTCACAGGCTTACTATATGGTCAACAACTGGAAAGAGATTTATGAAAATGCAGCAGGTCTGGGAAAAGTGGGGAATTCTATTGGCGGGTTCACTTTCCAATTCAGCGATGGCTGGTGGAAGTATGGCCAAACTTTCAACCTGGATGTTCATGACAATAATGCTTCGTGGAGCAATGGTGGGTATCAGCACGATTTTAAGGAAGGTGAAAATAACATGAATGAGGAATGGTTCGGTATCTGTGCCAAAGGTCCAACGGATGAAAAAGGGCTTTATGAGCTGCACCCCCGTGCTGCCTATCACGCCTTGCAAAAAGTCCACACGCTGAACCCATTGGCCAATGGTGTCACCCTTCAATCAATTGAGCAACATTTTTCAAACATT
>JAHEAS010000369.1 GCA_024642645.1 Saprospirales bacterium
GTCGGAAGCGGAGCAGCTATTGCTAATTGCAGCGCAAAAAAAGAGGAAAGAAAAAAAGCCCCGAGGAAGACACGCTAGCCAATGATAATATTTTCAGAAGTCGTTAAAACGGCTTGTCCGGTCGAAGAAAATAGGCAACAGTAATCTTGACCTCATAAAATTGAGGAAATTTATCGAGATTTAATTTTTGAAAATGGAAGAATTCATAAAATCAGCAGCCGATGGGCTTAAAACCAAAGTTATGAACGAGTTTAAAGATGTCAAAAAAGAGCGTGAAAAACATGCCGAGACAATCGTGCGAAACCATGTGTTGTTCAGCATGGGCGCTGGAGCCATTCCTGTGCCCGTGGCAGATGTGTTGGCTGTCAGTGCTTCACAGCTTGACATGATTCGGCAACTTTGCAAAGTGTACGACATGGACTTTCATGAGACACAGGGAAAGGCGATTGTTAGTTCCCTGACAACCTCTACACTGGCCAGGATAGGTGCAGGTAGTCTTGCCAAAATGATTCCAATAGTAGGTTCGATAGTTGGTTCAGTGGCTAATGCCATCATGGCAGGTGCATCTACCTACGCACTCGGACAAGTGTTCAAAACCCATTTTGACACAGGCGGCACCATCCTCGATTTTGATGCAGCTCGCCTAAAAAAACTTTATAAAGAGCAATTTGAGAAAGGAAAAAGAGTGGCTGAAGAGCTTCGCAAACAACAGGATGCAAAGCAAAAAGCTGAAGCAGCCGATACTGCAGGTGCCAAGACAGCAACGCCCTCAGAAGCAGAGTTCGTGCCCGACTCAGCGGCGCCATCTGCTGACACTACTGAGTCTTCTGCTGATGCAACTGTGCTCACCCGCCTAAAGGAATTGGGCGAGCTGAAAGCAGGCGGCATCATTACTGAAGCAGAATTTGAGAAAATGAAAAAGCGGATTTTGAAATAAATGAATAGGTATTGGGTATTAGTGTTTCGTCCTCTAATACCCAATGCCTATTTTCAAATACCGAACGCCATCCTCGCCATTGGGGCCGCATCTTGCCCAGCGAAATCTCCATTGAGGTACTTATAGTAGCCCGTGACGGCAATCATGGCAGCATTGTCGGTACAGTACTCAAAGCTGGGGATATAGGTAATCCAGCCTTCCTTTTTACCCAATGCCTCCAGTCCATTCCGAAGGCCGGAATTGGCGGAAACCCCACCGGCGATAGCAATTTCCTTGATGCCCGTCTGTTTGACGGCAAGCTTCAGTTTTTTTAATAAAATACGTACGATTCGGTCTTGCACGGAGGCGCAGATGTCGGGCAAATTGTCGCTTATAAAGTTTGGATTCTCCTTTGATTTATCTCTGATGAAATAAAGTATGGCGGTTTTTAGGCCGCTAAAACTGAAATTTAGGCCAGGCACTTGAGGCTCCGGCAAGGAGAAAACAGGTTGCCCAGATTGTGCCAGTTTGTCTATCAACGGCCCAGCTGGGTAGTCGAGACCGAGCATCTTGCCAGTTTTGTCGAATGCTTCTCCTGCAGCGTCATCAATGGTTTGACCAAGCACTTCCATTTCGAGGTGATTTTTGACCAAAACTATTTGTGTATGGCCCCCCGAAACAGTGAGGCAAAGGAAGGGTAACGAAGGCTTGGGGTCTTCGGCAAAATGTGCTAAGACATGCGCCTGCATGTGGTGAACCTCCAGTAGCGGGATGTTGAGGCTTAGCGCAAATGCTTTGGCGAACGAAGCTCCGACCAAGAGAGAACCAATTAGGCCTGGTCCTTTTGTGAATGCAACTGCAGTAAGTTTCTCCCGTTCAACACCTGCATTGCGGAGTGCCAGTTCAACCACCGGAACAATGTTTTCTTGATGGGCTCTGGAGGCAACTTCAGGTACCACACCGCCGTACTGACGGTGCATATCCTGACTAGCCACCACATTGCTTAGCATTTTTCCGTCGCGCAGCACTGCAGCAGCTGTATCATCACAAGAGGACTCAATGGCCAAAATAATTATGCTCACTCTATAGATTTTTTATTTGTTTATTCTACTTTTATGCCCAGAACGCAATGGCCACAATGGCCAATCTTCGCTGCAAAATTACCTAAGCACTACAACGAACAAAAAAGAGATTTAAATCGTGGCATGAGCTTTTGTTGAAAATTTTAGATAACTACCTTAAAGCCAAGACGTTATGAATTTATTCAACTCAGTATCGCTGCGCAAACCATTCAATAACTTTATCCAAAACGACACGAAATGCTAGGTGCAAAATCAAAACAATCGAGCGAGAAGACCCTAACTGTAATCGCCAATGCCGCTAAAGAATCGCAAGATACTTGTGTAGTAGCTACCGGTACAACTATCGAGGGCAAGTTTTCCTCCTCAGAAAATGTCAGGCTTGATGGCCAAATAAAAGGTGAAGTCAAATGTACCCAACGCTTAGTGATGGGAGAAACAGGTCGAATTGAGGGCAACATCCAAACGAAAGATGCCATTATCATGGGAACAGTGGAGGGTGAATTAGTAGTAGATGGAACCTTGCACCTAAAAAGCACCGCCGTTATCCGTGGGACGATTACTTCCAAAAACATGATGGTGGATGAAGGAGCCAAATACATAGGTGAGTGCAAAATAGGTTAGAACCTGTGTTGCAATTTATTTTTAAATAAGCGCTAAGTCATACACCCTAAATATGGTTGAATTGCATCTGTAAGGCCGTGGTGGTTTATATTTTCAGCTGGAGAAGCAAAAAAGCAAGGCAATATGTCGAAAATGAAACTTCTCTCCTTTTCAAAACCGGATGAATCCGTAAAATTGCGGCTCGAATTGCCGTACAACTAAAAAAAACTTCTAACATTGCATCAAAACAAACCGGAATGAAAAAGAGAACGATTTTTAATGCATTGATGTTTCTGCTCATCCTTGTTCTTGGGTTCATACTTTACAAGCAAATCCAAGAGCCAATTGCTTTCCAGCAAATGAAAGATAAGCGGGAAAAAGCTGTTACTGACAGGTTGGTTAAAATCCGCAAAGCACAAGAAGCCTACCGTGGCGTCACTGGCAAATTTGCGCCTACCTTCGAAGATTTGACGGAGACCCTGAAAAATGGGAAATTCATGCGCATACAAGTGTATGGAGACGTTGACGACCCTACTCAAAAAAATATCCGCTACGACACAACTTACATGCCTGCTATTGACTCGGTCAGGGCTTTAGGTATTGATCTGGAAGGTATTGACGTAGTGCCTTATGGCGATGGAGCTAAGTTTGACATTCACGCCGACACTGTCACTTACCAATCTGCACTGGTAGATGTTGTTCAGGTCGGTGTCACTTATGAAACATTTATGGGCGAATTTAAGGATGCCAGATTTAAGAAGTACGATGAAAAGTACGACCCAAAGAAGAAAATCAAGTTTGGCGACCTGAACAAGCCCATCTTAACCGGAAGCTGGGAGTGAGTTACGACATCCTCGAATCTGACTTCAACAAGAAATTATCAACTGCTTACCAACTGTCCATCCTGATTGGGATGGACAGTTTGGTTTATTTCGCATTTGATACCAATAACAACAATGCCCTGTTGTTGAGGAAAATACCCTATGCCCATTCACCTGGCACAGATGGGGTCAGTTTGATAGAAGAACTCAAGAAAATTTTCGCCCGAGAAGACTTGCTTGCTTACCTTTTCCGTCGGGTGAAAATTACCATGCCCGATATCCAGCCAGTACTCGTACCTGCACGGCTGTACAACGAGTATGAGAAAACCACTTATTTCTCGGAGTCCATGGGGCAAGGTCAAGTTGATACCATCCAAAATGACGAATTGGATGAACTTGCATTGCAAATCCTTTATCCAACCGACCCAACCTTAATGGCGATGCTTAAAAAGCAGTTTCCGACCGCCAAATTTTACAACAACACGACGCCCTATCTGCTTGGGTGCCGGAAAACATTGGACGAGGATAGGACCTTTAACCTTTTCGCCCATTTTACCCAAAAAAACATCTACCTCTCGCTATTCGAAAAGAAGAACCTGCTGTTCTCCAACTCCTTCAAATACCAGACGGCAGGTGATGCGCTATACTATATTTTGTTGACTTACAACCAGCATAACCTCGACCCCGCCCAGCAGCCATTAAACCTCTCTGGTCAAATACTCGACAATGCGGAAATTTACAAAACACTCTTCAGGTACATCGGCGAGCTAAAATTCATACCGTTCCCCAATTTTTTGAACTTCAGCCGCAAGTTCAGCGAAGTGCCAACGCATTTCTTTTTTGACCTTTATTCATTGGCACTTTGCAAATAAAACATTGGATTCTTAATTGACCCAAATCCACATTCCGCAACCGTAAATCCGCAATTAAATGCGCATCATTTCTGGCATATTCAAGGGTAGGCGGTTCAACCCACCAGCCGATAAATGGCCCACACGGCCAACTACAGACGTAGCCAAAGAAGGCTTGTTCAATATCTTGCATCACCGCCTCGATTTTGAAGACCTCAAAGTGCTTGACTTATTTGGTGGTACTGGGAGCCACAGTTACGAGTTTATTTCC
>JAHEAS010000370.1 GCA_024642645.1 Saprospirales bacterium
CACTCCAACTGAGGAAGTCGTCCGGTGGTTGTCAGCCTACTTGGTTCTTCCCAGAAAAGCAGCTCCTTGCAAAGTGCAGCTTTCAGCGCATCGGCCAGTGGCGTCCGCTCGATTAGCCCCCGCTGGCTGGAGCTTTCCACGCAATCGCCGGTGATGTCCCAGACTATCGCCCCGGCCAGCCCGTGGTCCAGGATATAACGGGCCTTTTGCGCCACCGAACGCTCATCGTCAAAAGTAACGAAGGTGTTCGTACTCTTGCTCCGCAAATAGGGTGCTTGCGCAATGCTGTCCCAGTCGTAAAAAAACAGCCCTTTTTTCGCTAGAATATTGTAAAAGGTGGGAGATCCGGCGTCCTCCGCAAAGGTTCGGCTATCCATCGATTGCATCGAGCCCACGTGCAGGCCGGGCGTGCTCCTCGTCTTCATAGCCCGCCCATAAAACGGCACGCCGATACATATTTTCTCCGGTGGTACGCCGTAGTACTCCATCAGGTGGTGAATGGTGCTGTGCAGGTCAAAGCCGTTGATGCCTATTGCTGGCGGGTAGAGCGGTGCGTTGTGATTCGTTACCGAAAAGTCCCGACCATAAAAGTCGTAGGTCATCATGTTGATGAAATCAAGGAGGTGCGTCACCTCGCCCCATTCTATGTCTTCCATGCGGGTGGGTGCACAACCGAAAGCCGCCGAAAGGTAAAGTTGGCGGTCGTTGTGCGGTTGGAGCGCATCGAGGGAATCCCGGATTTCCCGAAGCAGCAGTGTGAAGTTCTCCTGGTCGTCAGGCCCGCCGCCATTTGAGCGGTAGCCGGGGTATTCCCAGTCGATATCAATGCCATCGATGTAGTAGGTGCGCACCATCTCGGCACAGGAGTGTGCGAAGCGGCGTCGCTTCTCGGAACTTCCGGCGATTCGGGAAAAATATTCCGATAGCGTCCAGCCGCCGATGCTCACGAAGACCTTGACACCATGTTCGTGCGCCTTGTTCACCAGCGAGGTGCCGGGTACATGCCACTCGGCCTGCCCGAAATCCCTGCGCCTTGCATAGCCTGGTGGCGCTGCAGGGTCTATTTCTCCCAATAAAATCAATTTGTCGGTGCGGGGGTCAAAGGGCACAACGCTGCCATCGGGCCTCGGCTCGAAAAAGGCGTAGTTGAGGATGGTATATTTTGAATAGTCAATGGTGGATGGGTTCACGAGCTTTTGGCGGTCGTAGAATTTCCAACTCGGGTAGTAGCCGATCACCTCGCGGCAGGGCTGGGCGGTGGTTTGCCCCAAAATGAAAAACTGAAGGCAAAACGCTATTGGCCAGCAGCTAGCAGTCAATTTTTTCACAACCATTTTATCGCCAAATCCAAAACCCATTCTTTTGTACTGTTGTAAGGTGCCCGTAACAATTCACTAGGGCCCCAGATATTTTGTTTGTAAACGGCCCGGGCGTTGCTGAACGTCTCAAAACCGTACCAACCGTGTGCCTTGCCGATACCGCTGTTGCCGATGCCGCCAAACGGGAGGTCGTTATTGAAAAAATGCAGTTGGGTGTGATTGACGCAACTGCCCCCTGCACGGGTTTCGGCCAGTATCCGCCGCACATTTTTTTTGTTTTTACTAAAAATGCTCAAAGTCAGAGGGCGCTCCCCTGCATTGACCAAGTCAATCGCCTCTTGCAACTGTCCGTAACTGAGAATGGGCAGCACCGGCCCGAATATTTCCTCCTGCATCAGCAGCGCATCGGCGGGCAAATTGCTGACGATGCTAGGCTCAATGTAATTGTTGGTTGCGTCGGTGCGGCCGCCAAACTCCATTTTTACGCCTTTTGCAATTGCGTCGTCGAGGTAGCTTTTTACCCTTCGGAAATGGCGTTCGTTTACCATCCGGGGGTAGGAGTCAGATTTTGAGGCATCGTCGCCATAGCCATCCCGTATTTTTTGCTTCAGTAATATCAGCAGGTCATCCTTCACTTTTTCTTGCACCAGCAGGTAGTCCGGGGCGATGCAGATTTGGCCGCAGTTCGCAAATTTTCCCCGCACGATACGAATGGCTGCGGTATCCAAATCGGCAGTCTCGTCAACGATGGTAGGGGATTTTCCGCCCAGTTCCAGCGTCACGGATGCGAGGTGTTCGGCAGCGGCCTTCATCACTTTTTTGCCGATGCTCGGTGACCCTGTGAAAAAGATATGATGAAACGGCAGCGCCAATAATTTTTGCGTTACGTCCCCGTCTCCTTCCACCACAGCCACTTCGTTCTCCTCAAACACCTCCGACACGATTTTTTTTACCAACGCTGACGAGTGCGGCGTCATCTCGGATGGTGTGATGATGGCGGTGTTGCCTGCGGCAATGGCAGAAACCAACGGCTCCAAAGAAAGGAGAATCGGGAAATTCCAAGGGGAAATGATAAGGCAAACGCCTTTAGGTTCGTATTGCAGCCAGGAAGAAGAACCGAGAAAAGCCATTGGTGTCGGCACGTATTTGGGCTGCATCCATTGGCGAAGTTTCGAGCGGGTATGCCGGATGCTGGATGTGAGCGGCAACACCTCCACGGCGTCCACTTCGAATGGCGGTTTTTGGAAGTCGGCATACATCGCTTCCCGCATCTGTGGGCGGTAGCGTAGCACGGCATCCAGCAAGCGGTTGAGCTTTGCGATGCGCTCCTTTGTGGTAGACTTGCCCACTTGAAGGTGGTGCTGTTGTTGGAGCTGGAAAATACGCTGGATGTCGATATCAGTAGTAGAACTCATCGGTTTTTGCTCAATTTATTTATGATTTTCGACTGATGATTTACGATTGTTCAGTGGTTAACCTAGTCCAGAATCGTAACTCGTCAGTCGTAAATCACCTAACTGGTTCAACGGTGTATCCCGCATTGCGCAACAAAGAAACAACGCCGTTCTCGCCGCCGAGGTGGCCTGCGCCAACGGCAAAGAAGGATGGTTGTGCCAGCATCATTTCACCCATGATGGGGATCCAGTTGCGGTTGCGCTGGTTGAGTAGGAGGTCTTGGTGGCCGCCGATGCTCTCGTCCTCGCCCATCATGGACACCATGCCCACGATGTCCTGCGCCTTGTAGAGTTTCACCATGTCGTCGAACTGGCCGTTCTCCTCAGTGCCCGTGGACTTGATGGATTCGACGAGCATCTCTGCCTGCTCCTGGTATGGAATGCTGTCGAACATGCTCATTTGGTACTCGGCAGTTTCAAGGCCGCCCATTTTCTTCTTTTGTTGCTGCGCAATGTCCATGATTTTCATCTCGTAGGACACCATGTCGCCATCGCCGCCGAGGCCACCACTCAGGTCGGTGTCGGCCAGTACGGTGAGGAACATTGGCTTCATGCGCTCGAAAAGGAAGAGGGGCAGGCCCTGCTTGTCGAAATGCGCCTTGACGAGTGCATAGTCTTCCTTGCTGAGGAGGTCGGAGAGGGTCTGGCCGCCGGACATAAAGGATTTCATCATCAGGCCCATCTGGGCGGGGAGGTTCATCATGTCTTCCATGTTGATTTCGAAGGTGACTAGCTTGGCCCGGTCAATGGCCGAGCGGGTGCTGTCCGTCAGGAAAAAATCGTTTTTCCCAATCATGTGAATCGTGCCGTAGAGGTACGAGGTGGTGGCCAAGTCCTTTCCGCTGATGCGCCAGAGCAGGGCGTTTTCGGCGGCGGTAGGTGCATGGCTTTTGGTAGCTATGGCCTCAGTGGCGGGTTGCGCCAGCAAATGGCCAAAACCTAAGAGGAACGCGAATAACAGGCTGCTGAAATATTTCATTTTCAAAGTTTGATTTTTGTGAAACAAAGGTAGCTTTTTTAAAAGTTAGGCTGGAGACGATGGACGGTTGACGGTTCAGCGTTGCGCAACATCCGACGCAGTTTTTTTCAAAAGACACGGATGAATTCGCTTGGCGGCCATTGAACTCACGGAGTTAAACATTTATTTTTGGCAAACGGTTGTTTGGAAGATGACCGGGCAGTTTTTCAAAAATTTTAACTTGCAGGCAAAATGTATTTTCTATGAAATGTCTCGCACTAAGTTTCCTGCTCTTGCTTTTCAATTGTGGTCGCAAACAACCCAACTTGCCAAACCCACCTGCCAAACCGATTGCCGAAAGCGAGCAACCTGACACCACCGTTGTTGCCGATACTACCACGCTTGACCTCAGCCCAATTGACTACGACACTACCCAGTGGGCCGAAATCACTCGCCTCGACCCCAGTATCCTGCTCGATTTGCGGTACGCAACAACCAACAATTTTGTGAAGGAAAAAATGTACGACTGTGGCCGCTGCTTCTTCCGGGTGGCCGTGGCGAAGGCATTGGTGAAAGCAAATCAAACACTGAAAAAGAAGGGCATGGGACTGAAGATGTACGACTGCTACCGCCCCCGCCCCATCCAATGGAAGCTCTGGAACAAAGTGCCCGACCCCCGCTACGTGGCCGACCCCCGCAAAGGCTCGATGCACAACCGGGGTATGGCCGCCGACTTGACCATCGTGGACAGTGAAGGCCAGGAATTGGACATGGGTACCGATTTCGACTTTTTTGGGGAAGAAGCCTA
>JAHEAS010000371.1 GCA_024642645.1 Saprospirales bacterium
CAGATAGGCATGCACCATGATGCCCGCCTCGGTGAAATGGTGTGCCACCCGTGCCACTTGCGCCACGGTCACGCCTTTTTTCATGCGCTCCAGCAGCCGGTCGGAGGCCACTTCCAGCCCACCGGACACGGCGATGCAGCCCGATGCTTTCAACAGTCTGCAAAGGTCGGCGGTGAAGCTCTTTTCGAAGCGGATATTCGTCCACCAGGTGACGGTGAGGCGGCGGCGCAGGATTTCCAGCGCCAAATCCCGCATCAGGGCGGGCGGTGCGGCCTCGTCCACGAAGTGGAAGCCCGTCTGTCCCGTCTGTGCAATGATTTCCTCGATGCGGTCGCAGAGCATCGCAGGTGTCAGCGGCTCGTAACGCTGGATGTAATCGAGCGTCACATCGCAGAACGAGCATTTGCCCCAGTAGCAGCCGTGGGCGAGGGTGAGCTTGTTCCAGCGGCCATCGCTCCAAAGGCGGTGCATCGGGTTCACGATTTCGATGACCGATAGGTAGTCGTGGAGTGGGAGGTCGGAGTAATCAGGCGTTCCGGTTTCCCGCTGTGGCACATCGAGTTCGGTGCTGGTATTGTGATAGCATACCACGCCATTTAACAGCGAATAGGTGCGCTTTAAATGCTGCGTGTCTTTTTTGCCTGAAATATGCTCAATTAGATTCAATAGCGGTGCTTCTCCGTCGTCCAAACATATATAGTCCAAATAAGCGAAAATCCGAGTGTCAGCAAGTCTTCTCAGCTCCGTATTGGCGTAGCCACCGCCCATGATAATTTTAATATTGGGGTGAAATTCTTTCACATATTGCCCGCATTTAAACGCCCCATATACGTTGCCGGGAAACGGCACGGAAAGGCATATTATAGCTGGGTTTTGCGCTGCAATATGTTTTTCCAAAACCTCCTTTAAAATAGTGGCCACCAGTGTATCCGGCGCTTGCAGTTCCTGCTCCATTTCATCAAAACTGGAGGCCGTGCTGCCAAGCCGTTCCGCATAGCGGCTAAAACCAAAATGAGGGTCAACCGCCTCTTTTATCAAATCACCCAAATCCTCCAAATACAGCGTGGCGAGGTGTCGTGCCTTGTCGTGTGTCCCCATTGTCCCGAAGGCCCATTCCAGTTCCTCTAGATTGTCGAAGCGGCTTGCTTCGGGCAGGTAGCTGCGGTCACAGATGCTATGGGCTAGCGTCGGGTTTTTGTTCTGCAAAAAAGCGATGACAGGGTTGATGGTAGCGAGGTAGTCGGCCTTGAGTGCCAATATTCGCTGGGCATTATCACTCAATTGCGGATTGCGGATTTCGGAATGCGGATTGGGGACGCTGCTTGATTGGGAAGTGTCCGGGGTTTCGGAATTATCATGAGCCTCCAATCCGCAATCCGCAATCCGCAATCCGCAATCGAAAAGCCGTTTCAGTCCTTTTTTTGAAAACAATTCCAGTATCACCTCGATGCCGAGGTCAGCCTGTGCGGAGGGGTAGCCCTTCGTGTTCAGGAAGCCCTTGAGGTACGCTGTGGCCGGGTACGGCGTGTTCAACTGCGTGAAGGGCGGGGTGATGAAAAGGGTTTTCTTTTTCAAAAAACAGGAATTGGTACGGGGCGAAGTTAGGCAAAGTGATGAAAGGGGCAATCCCTGAGTCTTCAGGAAGGCATCATTCATGAACAGGCATCGGCCAAAACCTCGAAAAAGATGGCGTAAAGAAAGGGTATCAGCCATAAAAGTCAATGGCAAATGGCCGAATTAACCAGCCATTCACCCCACTCGCATCCGATCCTCCTGAAACCCTTTTTCGAGCATTCCCAATAAAAAATCGGCGTCTTTTTTCGAAAAAACAATCGGGGGTTTGATCTTCAAAACATTGTGGAGCGGTCCGTCGGTGCTCATCAGAATGCCGAGTTCCCGCATTCGGTTGGCGAGGTAAGCGGTTTCGGCGGCGGCAGGCGTGAGCGTTCCCCGGTCTTTTACCAACTCAATTCCAAGGAACAGGCCTGGCCCCCGCACGTCGCCAATGATAGGGAATTGGTTGGCCAGTTCGTGCAGACCTTGGCGGAGATAGGCCCCGATTTCACGGGCATTTTCCTGCAAACCCTCGTCTTTTATGACCCGCAGCACCTCCAGCCCGATGGTGCAGGAAACCGGATTTCCCCCAAAAGTGTTGAAATATTCCATGCCGTTGGCGAAGGCATCGGCAATGGCTTGGGTTGTCACCACCACGCCCAGCGGATGTCCGTTGCCGATGGGCTTTCCCACCGTCACGATGTCCGGCACAACGCCGTGCTCCTCGAAAGCCCAAAAATGCTCGCCGTGCCGTCCGCAGCCTGTCTGCACCTCGTCGGCGATGAAGAGGCCGCCAAAGCTTCGAACCTGCTTTGCTGCCTCCGCCAGATAGCCTGTTGGCAGCGGGACTTGCCCACCGCAACTGATGACCGACTCGCAGAGGAACGCTGCCACGCCACGCCCATCCGCTTTTATTTTTTTTGCGGCTTCGCCTAAATGGGCGGCGTATTTCAGACCAGTTTCCGTGGTATGTCCCCGATAAATTCCCCGGTAGGCGTCGGGCATCGGCATGACGTGCACATGCGGAGGAGCACCCTTGCCGCCTGGCCCTTCGAACTTGTAGGAACTCACATCCACGCAGCCCTGTGTGTTGCCGTGGTAGCCGACCTCCACCACCAGCATGTCTTTTTGTTGGGTAAAATTCTTCGCCAAACGCATGGCGAGTTCGTTGGCTTCGCTGCCGCTGTTGACGATGAACGCCACGTCCAGTTCCGATGGGAAAGTGGACAAAAGCGTTTCGCTGAACCGGACGATGTTCTCGTGAAGGTAGCGGGTGTTCGTGTTCAGCACGGCCATTTGGCGCTGCCCGGCCCTCACCACACGGGGGTGCTCATGGCCCACGTGCGCCACGTTGTTCACCGTGTCCAGGTAGCGCCGCCCAGTTTCATCAAAAGGTACTGCCGCCAGCCACGCCGCATGTTGAGCGGATTTTGGTACGACACACTAAGGTTTTTGCCCAAATGCCGCTGGCGGAATTGCAGGATTTCACTCGCAGCCAACTTGGCAGGTGGCGGCGGTGATGGCTGGCCAAATAGCAGCAACCATGGGTCGGGGCAGATGCTTTTCCAAACCGTTAGCTTGTTGGGGAAGACCACTCCGGGAAAGTCGCCCTGCCAGCCCATTATGTCGAGCATGACTTGCAGGTGCAGGTGCGGCGGCCAGTTGCCGTTCTCTGGCATTGGCCCGATTTGGCAGAACGCCTCACCAGCCTGAACCGTTTGACCTACTTCCAGCCCCTCCAAGGATTTGCGGCTCAGGTGGCCGTACAACGTAAAAAAAGTCAGGGTAGGGGAGACCCGGTGTTCCAAAATGATGGTTGGGCCGTAATTCCGCTCGCTGGCATTGTCCTGGAAACTGTGCACCATGCCAGCGATGGGTGCTTGAATGGGCGTTCCCGGTGGCGCAAAAATATCCAGCCCGATGTGCACGGTACGCCATTCGGGGCCGTCGTTGCCATTTATGGCGTAAGCATCGGTGGTATAAAACGGGCGGGCTTCATTGTAGCGGCCAATGATGGGGAGATTTGCGATTAGCGGTTTGCCGGATTCGGCCAGCACCTGCATGATTCGGCGCTGGAGTTTTTCGGGGTCTTCGAGGTTGGCGTAATTGCCAAGGTCTTGACTGCCCACGCTGAGGTCGAGCCAGATGGCTTCATTGAGGTCAGCACCAATGACGGCGGCGATGTTTTTTGAAAAACTGTTCCCATTTGCCCAATTCATAAACGCCGCATTTTTGGGGCATGGCTCCCAACCGCAGGCATGTCGGACGGTGGCATGTGCGAGGGTAGCTGGTATTTCCCGCAGTTTTTTCAACAAATCCCAGGCTGGCCGGTCGCTGATTTGCAGGTATTCGTTGCCGGGGTTTTCCGCTAGGTTCATCGCCGAGCAGGTGACGCTGATGAGCAGCCTGGCAATGGTGAGCGGGAACAATGCCTCGGCCTCTGGTTCGGTCAGGGGGAATTGTCGGTGATAGCCTTTCGCCAAGTGGAAAATGGCGGCCAAGGGGTCGGGCTTGTGCATGGCGGCGTAGGCACATGCGATGGCCAATTCATTGACGGTATGGGTAAAAGCGGCATCACCAAAATCAATCACGCCCGGCACTATTAGGTTTTCCGGGTCATGGCTAACCAGGATGTTGTAGTCGTTGGCATCGTTGTAACAGACGCTTTGGCGCAGCTGGGGCAGCAGCGGCAACGCATTTTTTTCAAAAAGCTGGTAGAAATATTGCGCCAGCACCTGTTTTTCATTGCCTTCAATCTGGTGCAAAAACTCACCCGTCCAACCCGCCTTTGAGGCATCCCATTTGATGAAACGGTGCGCCGCCGGGTGGTCGAAGCCATCTAATGCCCGGCTCAGTTTTCCGCAGAGTTCCCCCACCTTTTCCAGTAAATCGGGCGAGTGTGGGTTTACTTCAGCAAAGCAGCGGCCCTCCACCCAGGTGAGCAGGCGCATCAGCCGCAAGCTGCCATCGGGCGCATTGATGCTG
>JAHEAS010000372.1 GCA_024642645.1 Saprospirales bacterium
CCGTGAGCATCTGGGCGATGTTGTAGAGGCAGACAAAGTCTTTCGGCTCTACTTGCAGGTGCACCTGAAAACTGGTGTTGCAGGCTTCGAGTAGTGGCGAGTCGTGTTTAACGTGCAACTCGTCAATGCCGAGCAGGTTCAACTCGAAGGAATTGCCGATGAGGTGACTCTCCAGCGCCTTCATCAGCCCCATGTAGCGGGGCTTTTCGGTCAGGTTTTCGAGGTCGAGGTCGGTTTTTCGCAGGGTGGGAAGGATACCCGCCAAGGCGATATTGGCTCCAAAACTTTTCAGCGTTTTTCTGATGGCAGCAATATTGGAGAGGTTCTCGTCCTCCATCTGACGAAAGCAACTACCAGTGAACTCCACGGGTGTCATGTTGGTTTCCAGGTTGAATTGAGCAAGCTCCGTGTCGAGCCAAGGGCAATCCTTCATGGCCTCAATGACTTTCATGTTAATTTTGGCCGGCTTGTAGGTTTTGTTGTCCACAATACACATCTCCTGCTCTGCTCCGATTCGGGTAATGCCAGTCTCGAACCAGTTGTGGTCAATCATATATTCCAACGACTGGAGGTCGTTCAGCAGGTTGCGCATGAAGGTTTGAAGCTCCTTCTGGTCTTTCGCTACGGAAACTTTCGCTTCGCCCATGTTAATATTGTTTGAGATTGTTTGATGGTTGTTTGAGATTGCAGGGAGGTTGTCCACTTTGGAGCAGCTATCGAAGCGACTTCCTTCTCTTAGTTGTCTTAACAAAGATTTTTCCTCCCAGCAAAAGAATCATATTTGTAGTAATTAGTCAAACTTGTTCGTGAATAAAATTTTTTAGACCATGTCCTACGTTTTAAGAAACAAACCTTTGGTGATGAAAAAGTCAGCACTACTTATCTTCGTATTTTTTTTATTCTTTAGTTGCAAAAAAGTAACCGAACCCCCAAGCGCTCGCATCAGGGTCGGCAACATGAAATTTGCCATTGACCCCTCGGTGCAGCCACCTTTCACCTACTACCTTCCTATCAACAGTGTCAGCCTGGGCGCTTTCGCCCAACTCGACGCTGCTGGCATCGATACTGCGAACATAAAGAACATATTGCCGGGCCGGGCAACCCTTACGGCACTCTTCGGCAACGGAAACCTTGATTTTATCGAAGCGGTGTCCGTGCGCCTTTGTTTGCTGGGCGACAACGTGGAAAACTGCGGCCAGGAGGTTTTCTACCGGGACCCCACCCCTTTTGACGTTGGTGCAGAACTGGAGCTTGGCGGCAGTGCAGTCAACGACATCCGGGAGTATGTGTTACAAAAACAAATCAACGTGCAGGTAAAATTGGAGCGCCTTCGCAACGTGCCGGAAGGTTCTTTTGAAGTGGTGCTGGAGATGGAGTTCGAGGTGCGGTAGCTTTAAGTTGGCAGTTCGTCAGTTGGCAGTTCGTCAGTTGGCAGTCAGTTAGCGGTCTGTAAGTCAAAGTATCGTGATAAAAAAAGAGAGGTGATACCTGTTTCAGATACCACCTCTCTTTTTTATGCTGGGGGTCAACTAAACAACATCAAGGCTGACTGCCAACTGCCCAATTTTGAACTGCAAATTATTTATTTGATCGTCATCAAGTCGTGCATGATGTTCAGTGTTTCCAAGAGATAAACATCCTTTTTAACACCTTTCACCCACTCTTCGTTACGGGCTTTTTTGCTTTCGTCGGCATTGATACTTGTCATGTCAACCGGGAGGTTTTGGATGCTGGTGAGCACTTCACGGTCAAAAAGTTTGTTGTAGTTGCTGTCCTCTTCGTCCAGCTTTTTGTTATCTGCCAAGTACTCGTCAAGGTTAAGGGTATGCTCTGTGTCGTCCCGGAGTTCCTTTAAGCGCTTAGCACGTTGGTCAATGACCTGGAACACTTCGTTGTTTTTGATTCGAGTGTTGGCTAAGTCCTTTATTTTAGGGAGGGCACTAAGGGAATAAACTTCCTGACCATAAGGTACGGGGTCAATCTGTGTCCACTCCATCGGAAAATCCTCCTCTTTTTCGCCGGTTTCAACATACAGCCAGTTGCTGGGGAGAATGATGTCTGGAATAACACCCTTGAGCTGTGTAGAGCCGCCATTTACCCTGAAAAACTTTTGAACCGTAAGTTTCACCTCGCCGAGTGGCTTCACTTCGGGGTTGTTGCGTACAACGGCGTCTAAGTCGAAAAAACGCTGAACCGTGCCTTTTCCGAAGGTGGAATTGCCCGTTCCGACGATTACGGCCCGGCCGTAATCTTGCAGGGCAGCCGCCAAAATCTCGGATGCAGAAGCACTGAACTGGTCAACCATCACGATGAGGGCACCTTGGTATTGAACGCTTGGGTCGTCGTCGGTAAGCACCTCTGGGTTGCGCTGCCTTGATTTCACCTGTACGATGGGACCTTCTTCTACGAAAAAACCGCCCATTTTTACCACATCACGAAGCGAGCCGCCGCCGTTGCCACGGAGGTCTAGAATGATGCCTTGCACGTTGGCCTGTTTGAGTTTTTCCAATTCCACGGCGATGTCTTCGGCGCAGCGGCGACCATCTTTGTTGTTGAAGTCAGCGTAGAACTTCAGCAACCGGATGTAGCCAATCTTTTCTTTTTGAGGTGAATCAATGAGTAGCGACTTTGCGAAGCCCTCCTCTAATATCACGATGTCACGTTCGATGGTGATTTCTTCCGTGGTGCCGCCCTCGGCTTTTTTGATAAAAAGTACCACCTTGGTACCCGGCTTGCCACGGATGAGCTGCACGACGTCGTTGATTACCATGCCGGTTAGGTCGGTCCATTCGGCTTCGCCCTCTTGTTTTACCTTCATGATTTTGTCATTGTCTTTCAATTGACCTTGCTTCCAAGCTGGGCCACCTACGATGACTTCGCTAACCTTGGTGTTTTCGCCATCGGTCTGTAGCCGTGCGCCGATGCCCTCTAGCCGGCCTGACATTTGGATATCGAAATTCTGTTTATCAATTGGTTCCAAGTAATTGGAGTGCGGGTCAAACACATTGGTAAAAGTATCGAGGTACAAGCTCAGGAAGTCGTTGCGCTTGCGTTTTCCGAGGCGGTCGTACCAGTCGTCATAGACTTTCAGCCCCTCCTTGCGGGCGTCTGCCTCCAGCTCCTCGTAGGTTTTGTCCTTGAAATCTTCATCGCCTTTTTCCTTTTTCTCTAGTTTTTCGGTCAAGCGGCTAAGGGTTTCCCACTTCAACTGTTTGCGCCAGTATTCTTTGAGTTCTTGGTCATTTTTTGCAAATGGCTTTTTATCGCCATCCGTTTCAACTGCTTCATTTTGCTTAAAGTCAAAGGGTTTATCGAGAAACTCCCTGTACCAGGCCTGTGTTTTTTTGATGCCCGCCTGTTGTATTAGGGTAATTTGGTCAAGGAATGCAAAAGTGCCGTCGTTGGCCTCGTTGTCGAGTTTTAGTTTCCAGGCATCGAGCTGAGCTACGTCGGCTTGGGTAAGCCAGCGGCGGCTGCCGTCCATGCGGTCGAGGAAAAGGGTATAAAACTTCTCCGAAAGGTTGTCGTTCACCTCCAGCGGTTGGTAGTGGTAGTAGTTCAGGTCGGTCAGGATGGACTGCATGAGGGTTGCCTCTTTCTGGGCATTGCTGACCGGAAAATAGAAAGCCAAGAACAAGCCGGCAGCAGCCACAAGGGTGAGCAGGAGACCTTTGTTTTTCATAATCACTTCTTTTGTGCGGTTTAAAAAAGATATTTGTTGAGGATGGTCTATCATCTTCGATAAATTGTTGAACAAAATTGGGCTTCAAAGTTACGGGTCTGTGACCAGAATCCCAATTTGGCCAACAACATTACAATCAAGGGTAATGAAATGTTTGTGCCGAGGGGGAAAAGAGGGCTGTTTTTAACGGCGTTTTAACCACCGAAAGCTAAAGACGCTATTTTTGGGGAATGATTGCATCGGCAGGGCAAATTCCATGCGCTTTGCATCAATTTTGCCAAAATGCTGCCAAAGATGAGGATTTGAAGATTTGAGGATGCGAGGATTTGACGTGCCACCATCAAATCCTCGCATCCTCAAATCTTCAAATCCTCAAAACCATTCGGATGAACAAAATAAAAATCTTCAACGACCCCGTGTACGGCTTCACCAGCCTGCCGCACGGCATCCTGCTCGACCTTGTTGACCATCCGTACTTCCAGCGGTTGCGGCGCATCAAGCAGGTGAGCCTCACGCACTACGTGTATCCGGGGGCGCTGCACACCCGCTTCCACCATGCGCTGGGGGCGCTGCACCTGATGGGGCAGGCCATTGAGGTGTTGCGGAGCAAAGACGTAGACATCACCGATGAGGAGGCACTTGCCGTCAGCATCGCCATCCTGCTGCACGACATCGGGCACGGGCCGTTCTCCCACACCCTGGAGCATACGCTTATCAACGTCCACCACGAGGAACTTTCGCTTCGTTTCATGGAGCGACTGAACGAGATTTTCGGGGGGAAACTGACGCTGGCCATCCGCATTTTTAAGGACGAATACCCCAAGAAGTTCCTGCACCAGCT
>JAHEAS010000373.1 GCA_024642645.1 Saprospirales bacterium
ATGGCACTTGAATCGCCTACGGTCGGAACATCCGAGTTATCTTCTGCGCCTGCGCCAACCACGACAGCCAACCCGGCAGGGTCAATGAGGAACGGCACATCCACCGGCGGCAGACAGCGCTCGTCATTGCAGGTCATGAAGGTCAGATAGCCCTTCACTGGCTTGGCTGGGTCTTTCACGGTGAGCTTTTGGCTGAAGGTCACCTCCTCTTTGAACTTGGTGACTTTCATGTCAAAAAACGGGTCGAGGCCTTCTATTTTATGGCCGCTGACCTCGGTGGCTTTGCCCGTGAGTTGCACATTGTCGTCGGGGTTAAAAGTAAGGGAGGTCGGTATCGGGCCGCCATCTTCCACGAACTGGGAGTAGGTCGCCCAGCCCTTTTCTATGGCCGCCTTGAAGTTGACGTTGAATTGATTTTCGCCTATTTTTTCAATGGTACTAGTCCAGCTTACGGGGTTTAGGATATTGCCACCGCTGCCATCAATGACGGGCACTTGTGGGATGCCGTTGGTGGCTGGTGCGGGTTCTGGAGCAGCAGATTCGGAGGGTTTGGTCTTGCCGCCGTTGTCAGCGGCTGACGTAGTCGCTTTGGTTTCGGAAGGTTTTGAATTCGATTTTAGCTGAAAAGAGAAATCAACATCGGATGGCGGTAGGCATCGTTCGTTGTTGCAGGTCATATAGGTCAGGTAGCCAGTAATCGGCTTCGCAATGTCCGTGACCTTTACTTTTTGGGTGAAAACGACTTTTTCAGCAAATTTGATTACCCGCATGTCGTCGAAAAGCGGGTCGTTAAGTTCCTTGCGGTGGCTGGAGGTTTCGGTGTTTTTTCCAGCAGTAGAAAAATGGCTGCCTTTCTCGTAGGTGAAGCTGGTGCGGATAGGGCCGTCATCGCTTTCGAGATACTGGGAGTAAATGTACCAACCGTCCTCAATCGTGGCTGTGTACACGAGGTTGAACTCCGTGTCGTTGAGTTGTTTCGAAGAAAAACTCCATTTGACGGGGTTGTAAATTTGACCGAAAGCAGTCGCCGCAAATACCAGCAGCAACGAAAGTGTCCAGAACTTCCTCATGTTGAATTATTTGAAAAGCGGAGCTTGCCCGCCAATGTAGGTGTTTAGTCAAAAAGTCCGCAAATCTAAGGAATAAGGGATTGTTGGATTGCTTGATTGTTGAAATTGTTGTCGGCCATGCTGCAACAAACAAGCAATTCTAACAAACAAGCAATCACGAACCGTCATTTCAGGTCAAAACGGAAGGGGATTTCAACGGGGGGTAAACATCGCTCGCTGTCACAAGTCATGAACTCCAAGCTGCCGGCCAGTTGGGCAGGGGCAGTGATTTTCACCCGCTGGGTGAAGGTCGGATTGCCGTTGAACTTGATGATGTTCATGCCGAAGAGGTCGTCGTAGCCTTCGTATTTGTGGCCATCTTCCACGTTTTTGCCCACCAGTTTTACGGCGGCGTTCTCATCGTAACCGATGGTGGTGCGAATAGGGCCGTCGTCCGATTCAAGGTACTGGGAATAGACGTACCAGCCGTCGGAAATGTTGGCGGTGAAGACGAGGTCATAGGTTCCATCGGCCACTTTTTTGGCCTCGTACGACCATTTTACGGGGCTTTGCTGTGCTGTTGCAGCGAATGCTGCAAAAATTGCGAAAGCGAAAAAGGCGATTTTTTTCATTATAAAAGGATTTGATTTTCAAACGAGCAGACAAAAATAATGCGCCACAACCGCAGAGGTTGTGGCGCTTGTCAACGATAATATTTCTTTAACGGAAAAACTTAATGATTAGTTGGCAGCCTGGCAAAACCAAATTCCGCAATGCCACGCTTGAAACCTGCTAAAAGCCAAGGGATTGCAAAATGGAACAATACTGATTGATGGCAATTTATTCCCAAAAACTGGCTCCATGAGCGGTGGCGGTCAATTAATTTTCAAGCTATCAAATGCAATTTTCGGCCCGACGTCCCAGAATGCGGAAACGTTGACGATTTTCCAGCCGTCGGTTTCTCTTTCCATGAGGCGGGTCTCCCTGCTCACCCGGTAGTTGGTCTTCTCTTTGTCAGCATTGTACTGCGTCCAAATCAGGTAGGCCATGTTGTCGCCGAAGAACTTTACCTGCGGTTTGTCTCTTTTGAAAACAGGGTGTATCACGTTTTCGCCGTTCTTGTAAATGTCCTCAATCCAGCCCTTGCCTTGGGCGTTGATTTTTTCCCAACCCACGGCGGCATCAGATGTGCCGTCGCTGTTGTTCCAAGCTTGTAAGGCATAGGGCTGGTGGCTCCAGTTCTTGGCCCAGCACTCGTAGTTGCCATCGAAAAAGCATTTGGTCTCGTTGTCAATGACCTGCATGATGGAAGCCGTTTCGGTGGCCTCATCAAGGGCGGGCTTGTCCGCTGTGCTGGCTTCGGGGTTGGGCTGCTGGCAAGCCGTGAGCAGCAAGAGGGCGAACAGGGTTGCTGAATTGGTCAATTGTTTCATTTCAAAATGGTTTTATGCCTCCTTAACGCAGTCGGCTGTTGCGCCCCAAGCTTGGTTGCGTTGGGGGATGTCGCTACAAATCTAATGCGTTGGGGTTGTAAAAATGCCACTCTTTTCAAAATTGATTGCCACTCAAAACCATCCATTGCCCCAGCCACGGAACGGCCATGGTATTGCCACGAGTATCAGCAAAAGGGCAATGCCATAGAAAATGAAAATAAGCTTGTGCTTTTTGGCTTCCTCGCTGGCTTTTTTCGACTTGACATACCCGATAGTGACTAGCGCAATGGCTATCAACATCATGGTGGTGTGTTCCACACTGAAGAAGCGGTACATGGCATCTTTCATTTGCGAAAAGTTCACTTTGTCGCTCATGAAGAACAGCGCCAAGCCCAACAACAGTTGGACGTGCATGGAAATCATGGTGAAAAGGTTCAGTTTACGGCCACCTTCAGTGTAGGGGGCGTTGGAACGCCATTTCAGCAGGGCCATAAAAGTGGCGGCTGTAAGCAGTATCAGTACGACCCAGCGTAGGCCGGAGTGTGCATGTATGATTCCGTTTAACATAGTTTTGAGTTTTAAATTATTGAGTTTTAAGTTGCAAGCATTTGCCTGTATGGGCAAAGATAGAATTAGGAAGCAACTGCTCAAACCTTTTCGAAGAGCCACCAAGTTGGCTTAGCACGCGTGGTGACCTTGTAGTGGCTTTGAATGTACTTCTGGATGTGCGCCATTGCCTCGTTAATATCGTCGGTGAGCAGCACCAGTTTCATGTCATCGGGGGAAATAGTCTTTTGCTGAACCATTGTTTGCAGGTAATCCAACAATGGCTGGTAGTAGCTTTTGCCAATCAAAACAACCGGAAAATTGTGCATCACTTTCGTCTGTACCAGGGTCAGGGTCTCAAACATTTCGTCCATGGTGCCCCAGCCACCAGGCATGATGACAAAGGCATAGCTGTACTTCAGCAGCAGCACCTTGCGCACGAAGAAGTAACGAATGGTAACGGTCTTGTGCACATAGGGGTTAGGTTGCTGCTCGAAGGGCAGCACGATGTTGCAGCCGACTGACTTGCCCCCCGCCTCGAAGGCTCCTTTGTTGGCCGCTTCCATGATGCCAGGGCCGCCGCCAGTCAGAGTCGTGAATCCCATCTCGGCAATGGCCTTACCCACCTCCTCTGCTTTTTCATAATGTTCGTGCCCATCCTTGAACCGGGCGGAGCCAAACACCGTGATGCACGGCCCGATAAAGTGCAGCGCCCGAAAACCCTTGATAAATTGGAACATTACCCGAATGGCAAATCCCAATTCCCGGTGGCGCTGCTTGGGGCCTGTGAGGTAGAGGATTTCGCCTTCTTTGAGGATGGGGAGAGTAGGTTTTGTTTTTGGTTTGGACATTTCTTTGAAAAAAATTGGTTGAAAGAAAGGGGCAAGGTAGGGAAGGTTGGGGTTTTTATTGGTCAAGTTCTTAAGCTTTTACCGAAGCTGCTGAACGCTATACCTATCAATTGCTGACCATGGTAGAATGCACGGAAAGCGCCTGAGCAATCAGTCTTGGCGGAGAAAGGGCAAGATTTCGACTTCAAAAACATGAACAGAAGATACCGCAAGTGACTGGCCTTTCACTGGCCAGGAATTTTGTCTGCAATTTTTCCAGCCCGACATCCTGCTTGAGCACTTGTGCACCCATCGTTCCTTATGGGTTGATGAGGCACCATTCCTCATGTCGTGTGTGTTTGGGATAAACAAATTGTGAGTAGGGTGAATGCGGGAAATGGAGGTGACTGCAATACTCAATTGGCCCCCCGGTACTCACTTGGCGACATCCCCGTTTTCTGTTTGAACAGCCGGCTAAAATGCTGCGGGTATTTAAAGCCAAGTTCAAAGGCTATTTCACTGACGGTTTTACCGGTGTCAAAGACTTTGTTTTTTGCAGTCTCTATTATTTTGTTTTGTAAGTACTCCTGGGCCGATTTGCCCGTCTCCTTTTTTATTAGGTCACCAAAATAATTGGCGGACAAATTATACCTTG
>JAHEAS010000374.1 GCA_024642645.1 Saprospirales bacterium
TTGGAAGAATCCGCTTCAACATCTCCTGTTCGAGTGGCGCTCCAGTTGACCCAATTGCCTCCTCCCTCTTGGCCGGTTCCACCCATTTTCCCTTCGCCGAGCGTGCCATTGAGGCGGGTCATTTGCTCCAGACCTTTTGGTTTGAAGGCAAGTGTGATACGGTCGCCATTTATTTTTGAACTGACTTTGGTCTTGGTCGAGTCGTCCACTACAATGTTCATCTCAAACCCATCACCTGATGCTTTAACTTCTAGTTTTTGCATCATATCGCCAATGGCGAAATCATACGACCCAGCGAGTTCGGGCGACTCTAAATCTTTGAAAACGAATGGTTTGCCGTTTACCCAGTTGTGGTGGATTTTGGTTTTTTCTTCGAAAATGTTGCCGGAGGCGATGAAAAAATTGGCGATTTTGCCCATGTCAAGCGTGCCGAGTTCATTCAGTGAATTGGCCAGGCCTGCCGGAACGTAGGTCAGTGCCTTCAAGGCGTCCGCCTCGCTCAGTCCGTTTTCGATTGCCTTCCGCACGTTGCCCATAAACTCTTCTTTTTTCTGTAACCCATTGGTGGTGAGCGCAAAGCTGATGCCAGCAGTGGCTAACCTGGCAGGGTTTGTAGGTGCCAATTCCCAATGCTTCATTTGTGCCAGCGAAACCTGCATGGCATCGAACGGGTCTTCCACGTCGTAGGCTGCTGGGAAATTGACGGGAATGATGAATGCCGAGCCAGTTGCCTTCATTTCGTCGAGGCGCTGGTACTCGTCGCCGTTGCCCCGAATGATGTAGCTGGCACCAAACTCTTTGCCTAGCCGTGCGGCCCGCAGCACTTCCAGTTTGTCGGAAACCTCAAAGAATTGGGTGAGGCCAAGCTGGTTGTTCCAGGCGTCGAGTGACAGGTTTACTTCTTCTTGCCGTCCAATCGTTTTGTACCATTGACCGTCGAGGTAAGTTTGTCGCAACAGTGCTATGGCGCCCATTAGCGAGCTGGGGTAACTTTGCGATGAACTGCCTTTGCGGAAGGAGAGGTGATGCCCAACCCGTTCTTTCACGATAACCTCATGTTCATTGCCGTCGCCAAGTGTGACCATCACCGAGCTGCCCCGGTCTATGCCGTCCATGTTGTGCGAAAGCACGGCACCGAAGCCGAGTTTGCGCAGCTCGCCAGCTGCTTTTTCATTGGTTTTGAAACTTTCAAATGCTTGAAATTCAGGCTTCAATGCCTCGTTCCAGCCGTATGCCCCGCCTTTTTCAGACAACATCTGCTGCCCTCTTCCTCCGCCTCCGCCTGGGCCTCCGTCTTTCTTTTCAGGCATGCCATAATCAGTGTAAATATCAATGAAGGAGGGGTAAATTGTCTTCCCGGCGGCGTCAATCACCACAGCATCTTTTGGCACAGCAATGCCGTTGCCGATGGCCGCTACCTTGCCTTTTCGGATAATGAGGGTGGCATTCTCCAATTTCTCGTTCCAACTTTTATAGATGGTGGCATTGGTAAAGGCGTATAGTCCCTCCCGATTGTCGGCCACACCGTTCCGAGGAAAGGTCTGTTGTGAGAAGAGGTGGGAGGTATGGGGTAGGAGAAATGCCAGCAGAAGGACAGTGTAGATTAGTTTTTTCATAAAAATTTAAGTTTGGAAGAATGGCAAAGATAGAAATCCCGACTTTCGGGGCATGGGTTTGGATAAGTTAGTTTTCCAAATCCTTAAAAACCCGAAACATCAGGTTCTATGAAATTTGCAATTTTTATCCTAACGCTTTGCTTTTCAATCGCTTGCGCAAACGCCCAGCCCGGTTGCACTGATACCCAAGCACTCAATTTCAATGCTGCAGCAACGCAGAACGATGGTTCTTGCACCTATCCATCTACCACTTATCTCCCGCCGCCAATTGCCGAGTTGCCAGCTGATTTGGAGGAGGCATCCGGTCTTGCCTTTTTTGGCCACCGACTCTGGACACACCGTGATGGCGGCAACGGAACTGACCTTTACGTCATTGATACGCTGACGGGTGAGGTATTGCAAACCTTCCCTCAATTGGGACTGCTGAATGTTGATTGGGAAGACCTCGCCGAAGATGCCGACTACTTTTATATCGGCGACTTTGGCAACAACGTGGGCAACCGAAACGATTTGCGCATTTACAAACTGAAAAAAGCTGACTTGTTGGCGGGCATCGTTGCCCCAGGGGTCATCAACTTTTCATTCAGTGACCAAACTGATTTCACCGCAGCTTACAACGCCAACGACTACGACTGTGAGGCGTTTTTTGCCCTCGGCGACTCGCTTCACCTCTTCTCAAAGAACTGGCTCGACCACAAAACCAGGCATTACACATTGCCCAAAACCCCGGGAATGCAGGTGGCACAGCTCCGTGACAGCCTTGAAGTTGGCTGCCTCGTCACGGCTGCAGACTGTGCTGAGGATGGGGAAATAGTGCTGTTAGGGTACAATTCCTCCACCTCCGAAACCTTTCTTTGGCTGCTTTTCGACTACCCAAATAGCGAGTTTTTTAAAGGGAACAAGCGTAAAATCAACCTCGGCACCGCACTGAACATGAGCCAAGCGGAGGGCATCGCTTTCAGTTCAAAAACTGGCGGCTTCATTTGTTCAGAAAAGATATTGGTGCTCCCGCAACGGCTGCTGCGTTTTGATATCGGGCAGTGGGTACAGGAACCCAGTGAGGCTTTTGAAGAGTCGGATAAGATGGAAATCTCAATTTCACCAAATCCATTTTCTGAGTTCATGAATGTTGATTTTCGGGGCCTTGGCGAGGGGCAATTTTCGTTGGTAGGTGCGGACGGGAAGGTTTTGCAGAGCGGAGAATTGCGAAGTGGCAAAAACATACTTTATACAGCAGACTTACCAGCGCAGACTTATTTTATTCGTGTGAAAAATGGAGATAGGATTTCAGTGAAGAAAGTGGTGAAAATGAGATTGTAGGCTTGGGAATTCTTCGAGAGGCCGGGTTGTCAAACCCGGCAGTCACGTGACCACCGGGTTTGACAACCCGGCCTCTCGAACAGTGGAGCAAGTAAACCTCTTGAAAGTTTTTCCTCAAAACATGCCCTTAAATCCTTCCAAGTTCGGTTCTTTGTGTTCGATAAACCAGCCAAATACATGCTACAACCCATCATTTTTGCCATCATCACCGCTGCCGCATTTTACCTGGCAGGCCGGAATTTTCTGAAAATTCGCCGAAACGTACTGCTAGGCAAGGAGGTGCCAGCCGATGTGCCACTCGCCGCTGGTGGCCGTGGCAACAGTGGAGAACGATGGCGCAACACCTTTTTGATTGCCTTCGGCCAACAAAAAATGTTTGCCCGGCCCATACCCGCCATCTTCCACTTTTTCATCTATGCCGCTTTTTTACTCACGCAAATTGAGCTGATAGAAATCTTTCTGGATGGGTTCACGGGTGGCCACCGCCTAATTGGTGTTTCACTCGGTGGGTTTTACACCTTCGTCATCAGTTTCATCGAAATATTGAGCGTGCTGGCCTTCGTGGCTACGGTGGTTTTTTTGGTGCGCCGCAATATTTTGCGCATTGGTCGCTTCCACAAACCGGAGATGAAAGGCTGGCCGACAAAGGACGCCAACCTGATTTTAATACTTGAAATACTATTGCTGATTGGTATTTTCAGCATGAACGGCGCTGACCAGGTGCTGCAAAGCATGGGCGCTGAGCATTACCCACAGACCGGAAATTTCCTTGTAAGCAGTAGCCTCGGGCCTGCGATGTTCGGCGGTATGAGCGAAGGAGCGCTGCACGTGGTGGAACGTTTCGGCTGGTGGCTGCATATTTTGGTGGTTTACGGGTTTTTGATTTACCTCAGCATCTCGAAGCATTTGCACATCATTTTGGCGTTCCCGAACACGTATTTTGCGAAGCTAACCGCCAAGGGCGAAGTGGCGAACATGCCCGAAATTCAGCGTGAAGTGGCTTCGATGATGAATCCAGAAGCCGCTGCACCTGCCGCTGACCCCGAAGCGGAACTTTCCTTTGGGGCAAACGACGTGACGAAACTAAGCTGGAAGAATCTGCTCGACGCCTACACTTGCACGGAATGCGGCCGCTGTACGAGCGTTTGTCCCGCCAATTTGACGGGCAAAAAACTCAGCCCCCGCAAAATCATGATGGATGTGCGGGATAGGGTAGAGGAGGTAGGAAGGAACATGGATGCCGCCAAATCCACCACTCCGACCGATGACAGTAAAACGCTTTTCGATTACATCAGTCGGGAAGAAATCCACGCTTGCACTTCCTGCAACGCCTGCGTGGAAGCCTGCCCAGTGCTGATTGACCCACTGGATATTATCCTGCAACTGCGTCGCCACGAAATCCTGATGGAAAGTGCTGGACCAAGCGATTGGCTGCCACTGTTCAACAGTTTAGAGAATAGCCAAGCGGCTTGGGCGGTTAGTACGGAGCGGGATGCCTGGAAGAATTTTTAGTTGGCAGTGTGCTGTCAATAACTTGGAAGCAGTTCCTGACTGCACACTGCCAACTGTCGAA
>JAHEAS010000375.1 GCA_024642645.1 Saprospirales bacterium
GTATCGGGTCTGACCGGGGCTTTGGCAAGGCTGTCAAGGTTGCCGAAAATGCCCGAGAGGTTCAGCGAAAGTTGGCCTTTCTGCCCTTTCACCGTTCCACTTGCCTTAGCGAAGGCAGGAATTTGAAAGTTTTTTCCCTCCAACAATGGACTTAAGTCATTTTTGTCGAAGCGGAAATCGGTAAGTTTGAGGTCAGCAGAAAGCTTGGCGGAGATATCCAAATTGGTGGCATTGCCGGAGACTTGGAGTCGGCTGTTTTTACCAAAAGTAAATTGGAAGCCATCGGTCGCCATTTGTTGCTTCGTACCTGAAACCTTGCCGTTGGCCGTCCATTTTCGATCCGCCAACTTATCCAAAAATGTAAAACTCGGGTCAGGTGGCAAGAAACGGATTATATCGGCAATTTCCCCTTCGGATTGCTTCAAATCCACCGTAAAATTGGAAATGGGCGGTGCGGGTTTCTCACCCAAATCCAAGGTTATCGAGCCAGTCAGCTTAGTGGTATTTCCTTGAAAATCAAAACCTTGCACATTGACAACGCCGGGGGAATATTGCAATTCGCCTTGCAAACGCTCTACCTCAACGCCCGACTTCTCTATTCCTGCAAGCTTATCCACCACCACTCGAATTGAATCATTTTGATAGGAAAATTGATGGATAGAGGCATCGAGCGAAGTTAAATCAACATCGGTTGGGTTGAAACGGCTGGGGGTCGGCGTGGAAGTTTTGTCGAGGTAGGTTAGGTCAGTTTTTTGCAAAGCAGCATTTTCATTAACTACTGCAATTCCGCTCGCCCCAGAACGCACCTGCAAGCCAATAAGATTGGCTTCGCCAAGATTGGTTTTGAATAAAAGTTTGTTGTCTTCAAACAAAAAACGGGTCTTGGTAATGGCAACATTTTTTATCAGAAAGTCAAAGACTGTTGGGCTGGACGTGCTATCAGGTGGTTCAATTGAAAGTTGTCGGACCGAAATATCGGCTTCATCCAATTCAAATTTCTTGATGGAAAATTGGACGTTATTTAGGTCAGCATCTTCTACCTTGATGCCCGACTGTCCGATTCGGGCATTGATAAATTGCTGATTGTCAATATCTTGCCAATCAAGTGAGACGTTTTTTAAGTTGAACTCAGAAGGACGTAGCAAAACTTGGAAGGCACTTGCTGAATCGGCGGGAGGTGGTGTAGCCTTTTGTTCAGGTGGCGAAAAAGCATCAAGGATAAAGCCAAAATTGAAGCGCTCATCCTGCCGGGTTATCTTCACCACTGCATCCTCCAGTCCTACTTTTTTGATGGACAATTGATTGTGAAAAAGCTGCCACATATCGGCATCAACCACTAGGCTTCCGACTTGGAGTAGGGTATCGCCATTGCGGGCATCTATTTTCAATCCATTGATTTCCAGTGACTTAGGGAAGCGAACCCCAATATTTTTGACTTCCACATGCGTTTGGAGTTTGGTTTCGAGCCAGTTTTCCACCTTGGGCGTCAGCCAACGCTGGGTGGCAGGCATGTTCAAAATAACTAGCAAGACCGCAAAAATCAGGAGGAAAATTGCAAGGAGGCTGGCCAGTATTTTGAATATGCGACGGAACTTCGACAATTGGAATATTTGAATTCTATTGGGTTGAAAAAGTAGGCTCATCATCCTATCCTTCCCAGTCAGTGCTTTTTAACAAAGAGCAAAAGTTTTTCACAATGAGTTGGCACAGGAAAAAATCTGGACAAAGATATGGGAATGAACAATGGTTCCCTGGAGTTAACCAGGAAACCATTGTTGTTCTCTAAAACCTTGATTATTAAAGCATTGTTCAAACGGGCGCCTGCGCTTAGCAACAAGCGCCATGAAATCAGTCTGCTTTCGCTACCATGAAGCGGGAAGTGATGGTGCGGTGGCCATCTACTGCTAAGGTCAACCAGTACATACCTTCTGGCTGGTTACCCAATTCAATTTGAACGGGGCCATCCGGTAGCGATTCGAAATCTTGCTTCAAAATCTGAATTCCAAAACTGTTGGAAATGGTCACCTTTCCTGCTTTGCCAGCGTATTTTTCCCAAAACATTGTGATTTGATATTGTGCTGGATTTGGATACAAAGTGAGTACCTGCGGATTCAGGCCAACTTTTGCAAGGCGGATTGGGCTCAGCATGGAAGTGCCATCCCCGAAAACTGCCCGCACCCGGTAGAAGTTGGTTCCTTCAATCGGCGTTTCGTCATGGTCTTGGTAAAGTGTAGCCTTTGGCCCCACTTCTTTTTGGGAACCCACCTCCCGAATTGGCTCAAAATTTAGCCCATCGTAAGAGCGCTCAATGACGAAAGACTCATTTTTGAACTCAGTATTTGTAACCCATTCTAAGCTGACAGCCCCAGCAGTGGTGGTAGAAGCGGCCAAACCGAGTTGGTCATCGCCTGCCATAATCGGGGCAGAAGATGGCAAGCTTTGGCCGCAGGGGAACGGCTCCCAATTCCACTCCACATAATCTCCGCCGTCCACTTTTTTTGCAACGAATTGCCCGGTAAGAATGGTCGGTTTGTCCTGTTTTGCATTGTCTGGCTTCAGGTTCTTAAAACGCACATCAATGCTGGCCTTCACCACCGAATTTTCCTTGATGATGGCATCGTCTTCTTCCCCGTAGATTTTCACGCAACCTGCGCCATCGGCGTTGATGGCAGCGCGCTTGCCAAACTCTATCCGCTTGCGTACCACCAGTTCCGTAACACCGGAGAAGAGTAGCGTGGTTTGTTTGCCTTCATCGGCGTCTTTTGTTTTCAATTCATTGATGAAAATCTCACCTTTGGCTGTGAATTTTGCCGTTGAGTTTTTCCCAATCTCTATTTTCTTGAAATGAGTGCCGTTCAGCAAATAGACGCCAGGATAATTGTCAGGCACTTTGGTGTCGTCGTTGGGATCTGGCCAGGTGTTGTACTTGAAGGTGCCAGGTGTAGGTGCATTGCCAGCGATAAATCCCCCAGTCACAAGGCTTTTATTGTCCACATCCGACACTGGGGCCTTCAAGAAACCATAAACTGTTGAGTTGTCATGGATCTTGCCTGCCTTCCCGTCTTTCCATATCCCAACATTCCCGTAGATATTGGTTTTGTGAACATGCACTTCTTCATCGGCAAGGATAGTATAGGAGATAGATAGCTTTGAATCCAAGTTTACTTCCACGATGGCATTGCAGGTAGCCGTATTCCCATGCAAATCGTTCACGGTTAGGGTGACAGTGTTTTGACCCAATGATGCGAAATTGAATGTGTATGGCATCACGCCTGACGGGCTGGCTGAACCGCAATTATCAGCGCCATTTTGGAAAACATCTGCTGGCACGATGGTCGCCAAACCATTATCATCAAGCATTACACTGATGTTCTTACAAACAACGGTGGGTGCAATTTTGTCCTCGACAGTAATCGTTGCGGTGCATTTGTTGGTGTTTCCACTGGCATCTTTAACGGTGAGCTGAACGGGTACATTTCCCAAATCACCGCAATTGAACTGGCTTGGCTGGACCGATTGCAAGGTCACACCAGTACAATTGTCAGTAGCATTTCCGTAAACATCATTGGCCGAAATAGCCGCTTTGCCATTGGCATCCAACTGAACGGTCTTGTTTTTACAAGTCACCGTTGGCGGCAGGTTATCCTTGACCGTAACTATGGCGTTGCAGGTTCTCAGGTTGTCGCTGGCATCACGGGCAGTGAGTTGTACGGTAAAGTTTCCAATATTCCCACAATAAAACTGGTTCGGCTGCACCGATTGCAAGTTGACTGTTCCGCATTGGTCAAATGAACTTTCCAAAACATCGTTCGGGACAATTTTAGCTTGGCCGTTGGCGTCCAAGTAGGCGATAATGTTTTTGCAAACTATCGTAGGCGGGGTATTGTCCCTAATCGTCACCAGTGATGTGCATGTAGACACGTTTCCGCTGGCGTCCTTTGCAATTACCTGCACGGGCCTGATTCCTATATCGCCGCAATAAAATACGTGAGGTTCCACCGAAACAAAGGTTACACCACTGCAATTATCTGATGCACTGGCTACAACATCATCTGCGATGATATTGGCTTGGCCACTGGAATTCAGGTTCAGTGTAATGTTTTGGCAGGTAACATTTGGCTTCTCCTCGTCTTTGATGGTTATGGTCGTTGAACAGGTAGCAGTGCCTCCCAAAGCATCTGTAAGCTGCAGCATTACCGGATTCGAACCTATGTTCGAACAATTGAAGGTAATTGACGCCTGGCCATTGATGCTGAAATTGAGCGGTAGGCAAGTTCCCGTGCTTCCGTTGTCAAAAGCCGAGGCATTTACAGTCACGCTGCTACCTGACAATTGGGTCGTAATGCTTTTGCAAACTGCCGTTGGAGCGGTATAAAAATTGTTGATTTCAAAATCGGTAAATGCCTTGCATTCGCCCACTGAAATAGTGACAACGTGATGGCCTGCCGGAATGTTAGTGTATGAGGTTTTGCCAAGCACAGGCGAATCACTGTCCAAGAAACTATAGC
>JAHEAS010000376.1 GCA_024642645.1 Saprospirales bacterium
TGCGCCTTTCTTTTTTGATTTCTTCCGCCATGACGTTAACCGTTGTTTTTAATAAAATAAATTTGCGCTTTATTTAGTTTGGTGACTGCTTAGGGGCTTATTCCGCAACACCGTTTTAAAAGGCCCGTAAAATTCGCAAATATTGACCAATAACAAAAAAAGGAAAAAATAGGGATGTAGGAAGGAAACTGTTTTGGGCGCTATTTTATTGAGCTTACCCCGTATTTCGCATCTCCTGCTTGTTTCATAAAAATTTATAGTCTTGAGAAAGTTTACCAATTCACTGTTTCTGATAACTGTTTTCCTGGTCGTTTCCAGCTGTGTTACCCAAAAGAAAAAGGACGATGTAGGCGCACTGGGCAAGGGCTACCACAACATGACGGCCCATTACAACGGCTACTACAATGCCACTGTTCTGATTGCGGAAGGCAAACTAGAGCTCGAAAACCAGTACAAGGAAAACTACCGCAAGGTGCTGCCTGTGTACAAATACTTGGCGACTGACAACCCAAAAGCAGTGGCCGAGAGCATGGACAAGGCCGCTGAGAAGGTATCGCTAGTGGTAAACATGCACCGGGTCAGCCGCTGGACAGACGACTGCTACCTAGTTCTTGCCCAGTCGCAATATCTAAAACAAGATTTCGAATCGGCGGAGGAAACACTGGAGTTCATGGTCGCTGAGTTCAACCCAAAGGAAGTGGCCAAGCGGGAAGCAAAGTCCAATAAATCCAAAAAACGCAAGAAGGCGGTAAAAAAGGGCAAGGTTTCCAATAGTGGCGATGATGGCGATGAAAAAGTGGAGCTTAGCAAAAAGGAAAAGCAAAAACTGGCTGACAAAAAGCGTAAGGAGCGTGAAAAAGAGCGTAAGAAAAAAATGAAGGAGGCCAAAAAGGCCAAAAAGGCTAAGAAAAAGGGTAAAAAAGTTGCGCCAAAAAAATCGGAGGAAAAATCGACCGATAAAAAGCCCACCAAAGCCGAAACTGAGGTAGTCGATGAGCCTGAAGTAGAAACTTTGCCCGCACCAGGGTCCATCACCTTAGGCGATTTACAACCTGATGTAGTTCAGTCCAATCCCGAAAACTACTTCATGAAGCACCGACCAGCCTATCAGGATGGGATGCTCTGGCTTGCTCGTACCTATATTGAGCGGGAGAACTATACAAACGCAGAACGAATACTGAACGAGCTGGAGCGCAGCCCTGGCACTTTCGACGATGTGCGCAGTGAAGCCGCAGTGGCAAAAGCCCATTATTACCTAAAGCAAAAAAAATATGACTTGGCTGTAGAGCCACTTAACGCAGCTATTGACCTTGTTGATGACAAACAAATGAAGGCAAGACTGGCATTCATCCTTGGCCAGATTCACCAAAAGGCCAAGCGCAGGGATGCCGCATACGCTGCCTACGCTGTGGTATTGAAAAACCAGCCGCCGTATGAAATGGATTTTGCCGCAAGACTCAACCTTGCCGAGGCAAGCCCATCCAACCAAGAGGCCGTGAGCCAATTGGAACGAATGCTCAAGGAGGAAAAAAACAGGGAATACCAAGACCAGATTTATTTCGCCCTTGCCTCCATCGCCCTTGAAAGCGGTGACAAAAAAGAAGGCATCAAAAACCTAGAGCTGTCTCTACAAAAAAGCACTGCCAATATTTCACAAAAAGCAGAATCCTACCTGCTCCTGGCTGACCTGTACTTCGACGAGGAAAGCTACGTGAAAGCAAAACTCTACTATGACAGTACCCTACTCGTCATGACCGACGCCGATGAGCGTTTCCGCAAGGTGAGCAGCCTCGCCGAAAACCTCGAAGGCATTGCCATGAACCTGAATATCATTTCCATGCAGGACAGCCTGCTTCGCATCAGCAACATGACGGAGGAGGAGCAGTTGGCTCTTGCCACCAAAATCAAAAAAGACCAGGACGAAGCCCGTATCCAAAAAATCAAAGAAAAAGCGGCGCAGCAAAATGGCGCCAATGCTCCTAACCTTCCCAAGGGTGCACCCGCACCTATCAATTTTGGCAACTCCAAGTTTTTCGCCTACAATGACCGCAGCGTGAAAGACGGCAAAAGAGATTTTGACCGTAAATGGGGCAGTCGTACACTCCAAGACAACTGGCGACGCGCCGACCAATCAAGCGTAGCCGATGAAAATAGCGACATTCAGTCGGCACCCGTGGCAAAGCTTCTCTCAGCAGATGAGGTCAAGGAGATTTTGAAAGACGTACCCGACACCCCAGAAAAAATAGGCGCCGCCAACCGGGAAATCGAAGCCGCATTTTTCAACCTCGGTAGCCTCTTCCGTGACCGTCTCCAGAATTACAAAAGATCAGCACAGTCACTCGAAGAACTGCTTAACCGTTACCCTGAGACCCAGTACAAACTGGACGCCTTTTATTACCTCTATCTGTCGTACCGGGACATGGGCGACGCCGCCAATGCGCAGCGCTACTTTGACATGATTGTGGACAATTACCCGAACTCCAATTACGCCCGGATATTGAAAGACCCAAGCTTCGCTGCCGAGATTAAAGCCAAGCAGGACAAACTGACCAGCTATTATGACGAGACCCTGCTAAACTTTGAAAGGCGTGACTACCAGAGTGCTTACGACCGGATTGAGAAAGTGCCGGAAATGTTTGGTGGACAAAACAAGTTGATGTCACGCTTCTCGCTGCTAGGTGCCATGTGTGTGGGCAACCTTCAGGGCAAAGAGGCATACGTGGAGGCATTGAAAGAAGTAATTGCCAAGTACCCCGCCGACCCCGAATCCACCCGTGCAAAGGAAATTTTGCGCCTGCTCGGCGAAAACGTGGGCAGCGGCCCCGGCCAACAGCGTGACCTCCCGCTGGCAGATGGCCAAGTCGGCAACTACAAGGTCAGCGACGACCAATTGCACATGGTAATCGTCGTTTTCAATAGCGACGTCGTGCTGAACGATGCCAAAATAATCGTCTCCGACTACAATGAAAAATACCACAAACCCCAAAAATTGAGGATGAACAACATCTACCTCGGCGATGGGGAAGCAAGGAAGCCAGTTATTTCCATCCGGCGTTTTACAGATAAAAAAGAGGCGATGGAATACCTCGATACCTCACAAAAAAACCGGAAAGACTTTCTGGATGAAAAGAAGTACCAATATGATGTCCTTCCAATTTCACAGGATAATTACCGGGAGTTACTGAGGTCAAAAGCGCTCGATGATTACAAAGCGTTTTTTGAAAAAAATTACTCGAAGTAAAAATCGTGGCCACCAAAATTTGGCGGCTTTCTAAAAAACGAATCGGCTGCGTCCAGTGTTTGGCGCAGCCGATTCTTTTTTTGGAAGGAAGTCGGGGATTTTAAATTACACCTTATGGATGTTTGTAAAAGAAAAACCAACCAGTCACAGGGTAGACAACTGCTTTGATAAGGAAACGGTTTTATGCGGTTTCTCAACTTTGAAAAATCTCCTACCTTCACGCCTCAACAAAATCATCAACATGAAGCTCAAATTAACACTGATAGCACTCCTCGCCACCTTTTCCCTTTTCGCCCAAAAGAAAAAAGCCACCAAAAAGGCAAACCCCAAACCAGCCACAGAAAAAAAAGCCGACGCCCCAAAATGGGACGTCAACAATCCCCCGGGCGAATGGGGCTGGAAGGATGTCAAGTTCAACACCACCGAAGGCACCTGGCTTAACCTCGATGTCAGCCCCGATGGCAAGACCGTCGTTTTTGACATGCTCGGCGATATTTACACGATGCCCATTGCCGGAGGCAAGGCAACCCCACTGCGCACGGGTATTGCTTGGGAGGCACAACCCCGTTTTTCACCGAACGGTAAGCAAATCCTCTTCACTTCCGACGCTGGCGGTGGCGACAATATTTGGCTGATGAACGCCGACGGAAAGGATGCAAAACAAATAACGAAAGAGGACTTCCGCCTTCTCAACAACGCCACTTGGATGCCCGATGGGCAATATTTTATCGCCCGCAAGCACTTCACCTCTGGCCGCTCGCTGGGTGCTGGCGAAATGTGGATGTACCATATCACCGGCGGCGAGGGCCTGCAACTCACCGAACGCAAGAACGACCAGCAGGACGTGAACGAGCCGAGCGTAAGCCCCGATGGCCGCTATGTTTATTTTAGCGAAGACCAATACCCCGGCGGCAGTTTCCAGTACAACAAGGACCCAAACAGCCAGATTTACGGCATCCGCCGCTACGACAGGCAGGAAGGCAAACTCGAAGACCTGATTAGCGGACCGGGCGGCGCTTTCCGTCCGCAAGTGTCCAACGACGGCAAGTGGCTCGCCTACATCAAGCGGGTACGCACGCAAACGGTACTGTACGTCTCCAACCTTGCCACGGGCGAGGAGTACCCAATTTTCGACCAACTGAGCAAGGACCAGCAGGAGGCTTGGGCCATTTTCGGTGTGTACCCCGGCTTCGACTGGATGCCTGCCGACAATGAAATCGTGATTTATGGTTTGGGGAAAATATGGCGGGTGCCGGTT
>JAHEAS010000377.1 GCA_024642645.1 Saprospirales bacterium
AATACCACCAAAACAATGATGACTGGAGAAGTCCTCACAAGCGGAGCAATGAGTTGATTGTATTCTTTTCTGAAATTCATGGCTTTGGAAATATGCTTGCATTAAATGGCGTGTTGCTTTAGTGTTGTTTTTTGCTTCGGATAAAAGACGATTTTCACCTCAAAATCACCGAAGCTGCCAATGCAATCCCGCCCACTATGCCACCTATGACGGCGCCACGTCTCAACCTTTCGTCTGCATCCTTCTTCTCATTCGGTCCGATGTACACCACATCGTTCGATTGTAGTTGCACGTTGTAATCAGCAAATGTCACGAGGTCAGTCATGTCCACCACCAATTCTATGGGACGGTTCTGTATTTGCCGAATGACTTTGACCTCGTGCCCCTTTGCGTAGGGCGAAAGACCTGCAGCACTTCCGATTATTTCCACCAAAGTCATCTGTTCGTTGTCGAGTTCGTACCGACCGGGCTTATTCACCTCACCCAATACAGTGACAAATTGGTTGATTATACGAACATTGATGATGGGTTCCTTGAGCAGCGTGCGGTATTTTTCTTCCAATAAATAGTTGACCTCTTTGATGTCGTACCCAGCCACTTTTATCCGACCAATCTGTGGGAGGTTCACCTCGCCGTCGTTGTCTACAACCAGCCATTTTCCGGTAACCTCATCGGAATTATAGACGCTGTTGACGGAGCCAATACTTAGTTCTTCGTGCCCCCAAATACTGAGACTGAGCTTATCACCTGGCTTTATTACGGCTTCTTTGGGCTGGAAATATTGCCGCAATACATTGCGGTTGTCGATAACTGGACCGTGGCTTTGGAACAATTGCTGGGGAGGGTTGCACGAGGCAAACACTGCGGTGAACGCAAACGAATAAATCAATAGCCTAACCATGGTTGAAATTTTACATTATCACAGCCAAGGATAAAACCAGCAACGTGCCACTAAAAATTTTCATTTAAGTAATTGATAACCAGAAGCTTAGATTGCAACTAAAAACTGGATGCCTCTTTTTTCGGGAATGCGTTCCCAAAATGGGAAATGGCCAAAACCACAGCTTATTTCATCAAAGCCACCTCCGCCCGGCGATTTTCGGCCCGGCCCTCATGCGAGGTGTTGCTCCGTCTTGGCATCGCCTCCCCGTAAGAAATCAGTTCCATCTGTTCGGCGGGAATACCTCGTAGGCGCAAATAATCCTTCACAGCTTTGGCACGTCGCAGTCCTAATTCGTAATTGTAGGCCACCGTACCCTCGGCATCCGTATGGCCAGAGATGATGAGCCTCGCCGTTGGCTGATTCTTTAGTTGCTCCGCAAAATCGTTCAGTATAGCTTGAAAACTTGGAGCGATAAAGGCCTCGTCAGTGGTGAAGGTGACCAGTGCATCAGGTTCATTTTCAGCGTCCAAAGCGGCATTTGGGCATCCACCAAACGCTCGTAGCCCCCGTAAAAATGGGCAGTGGTCATCAATATCCGAAATCCCATCACGGTCAGTGTCGGGGCAGCCGTTCAGTTCGGGCAACCCCTTGATAAAAATGCAATGATCCTCCCGGTCGGGCACTCCGTCCCGGTCGGTGTCCCGGTCCCAGACGGGGCAGCCGTGGTTTTCATAATGGCCGAAAATCTCCGGGCAGGAATCCTCCTGGTCGAAAATTCCGTCGCCGTCGCTGTCATTGCAGCCGTGGAATTGCAGCTTGCCGGGTTCAAGCGGGCACTGGTCAAATTCATCGTTCACCCCGTCTTTGTCGGCATCAAAATTTACCACTGGGGTTGATTCTGGGCAGCCCTGAAGTGCCTTTGGTCCAGGTACCTTGGGGCATTTATCCCTGTTGTCTGGGGTACCATCGCCATCGGTGTCTTTTGATTGTTTTTTTTGATTTTGGTCAAAACGAAGGTACAGCCCCAGCTCCATCGCCCCTCGTCCACCGGTGGCGACGTCAAGTGGTGATACATTGGCATCGTAGCTGACCCAGATACTTTTGTTGCCGATATCCATACCTACTTGCAGTAAGACTGCATCGTTCAAACGGTAGGCCATACCTGCATTGAAGTCGGCGTTTTTATCAAACGTACCGTTGATTCTGACCCCGTAGAGCAGTTCCTTGTGGATGCCCTGTTTTTGCAGTAAAAAATGTGGCGTCAGGATTAAGTGATTGTCAATTTTCATGTCCAAACTGCCATGTATCGTGGTCCGCATGGGCAAGTCGCTAATTTCACCAAAAAGGCTCTCGTTTGGTAAGTGAACGTGGGAAAGCGACATCCCCAAGGAGCTTTTGAGGTTGTTGGTTGAGCCCCATTGGCCCTGCCAGAGTAAGCCGACCGCTAAATCGCCGAAGGAGACAGTGGAGCGGTCAAAGGTTTCTTGGCTGGGCAGCGAGGAATCGTATCCTACCGCAGATGAATTGTGGTTGTCGAAGGTGAGCAGTGCAGGGTTCACCCGTTTTTGCATCCGACCAACGCCCACACCGAGCGATAGCGAGCCTTCTTGCGCCAGCGGCTTGTGGTAGGCGCCCGTGAACATCATTCCAGTCGTTTTCATACTGGCTGGGCCTGCATGGTTTTGGTGCAATTGAAAACCAAACCCCAGCTGTTTGTACTTAACTTCCGCCGTTGTGCCGATGGTTGTGAAACCGCTCAAAACACTGGCCCATTGGCTGCGGTATTGTACCCCAACCTGCATATTGTACTTTCCCTCGGCAGTAAGTGCCGGATTGAACAACATGCCTGCAGGATGGTAGTTGGACAGGCTCAAATCTTGTGCAGCTAGCCCGGATATGGCAAGAAAAAGCACGCAGGATATGTGGTATAACTTATTCATTTTCAAGCGACTGAGACAATTATATTCCGCACTAAAAGGTTTTGTAAAAATGCCGTGCAGGGTTTATGAGGTTGATAGGGGTTGATAAAAAGTTGATTTACACAAAGCCTTTTGGCATAAAGTATAGACTTCTTTGTTGACTACTTATGTTGTTAAACTTGATATCATCTGAGCAGTGTCACCATCCCAGAAAGCACCTTTTCCTTTTGTCCAATATTGATTTTTACCGCATAAGCATAAGTACCATTTTGCACTGGTTGACCATGGAGGTATCCGTCCCATCCAGCCGATGGGTCCTCGGATTGAAAAAGCAACTCGCCCCACTGGTTGAAAACTGCCAAGGAAAATGGACCCTCCACTTCACCTCTGACCCGAAAAATATCGTTCTCGCCATCACCATTTGGCGTGAATGCATTGGGAATAAAAAGACCTGACCGGCTTTGCGAATTGGTTATTTGAATAAAATCCGGCTTGAGCAATGTGTGGTGGCAGCCGTTTGCATCCTTGGCTATCAGCTGCACGGAATACAATCCTTCCACTCCATAAAGATGGGTCGGGCTGGGCTGGGTAGCGATGTTCAACACGCCAGTATTTGGGTCGCCAAACTGCCATTCAAAGGCAACGGGCTGGTCAGTGCCGGTGCTACTGAAAGTGATGGTTTGGCCTGCTGGTGCCACCCTTTGCGAAGCATCAAAATCGAAGGCAGGTATCGGAGCAAGCTGTATCTCCACCTCGTTGGAGAGTGCCGTAATACCTGTGATGGGGTCGGTCGATTGTACTTGGTAAAGTCCGGCTTCCACTACTTCGAGCGTTTGGGCAGTTTGCCCCGACAAGGGCCAACCTTCTTTCAGCCATTGGTTGCCGGAGGCGGAAGAAGAAGCCAAAAGAACCTTTCCGCCTGAGCAAATCAGTTTGCTGCCCTGCACTATTACCGTCAATGCATCTGGGAGCGGCGTCACATCTACTGCCAATGTTTCGGATATTCCCGTGCAGCCATTTACCGTCAATTCCACGAAATAAGTCCCTGATTCTGTGACAGTTATAGTTTGCGACGACTCCCCGTTCGACCATAATAAATCACCGGTTCCATTGGCAAGGAGAATGACCGAATCGCCCTCATAAAAATTCAGCGGACCAATAGCGCCGATGCTCACTACTGGCATCTGGGTGATTGTAACGACGATGGAATTTGAGGTCAATATTTGCCCCTGAAAGTCTGTCTCGACCGTTAGCGTATGCACGCCCGGAGAAAGTGAAGCAAATGAAAAATCACTGGAAGTATTGTTCTGCACCATAGCTCCGTCAAGGTAAAAACGGTAGATGCCATAGGTCCCGGGGACAGCAGTGAGGTTCAAGTCGTCACCCTCGCAAAGCTGGGTTGTCCCATTCAAATTTAACAATGACAAAGTGGCGGTCGGGGCCACGTCTAGCGTGACTTCACGGATGAGGTGGTTGTAGGAATCAGTGACAAAAATGCTTTCCGACGCTTTCGACCAAACGATAGAAGTTATTCCACTAAAGGAAGCATCACTGCCCTGGCCGTCTTGGCTACCCGCAGTTTGAGGAGTTCCAACCAGCGAGGATACTGTACCATTCGTAACAATTTTTCGGACCACATAATTGTAGCCATCAGCCACATAAATATTGCCATCGGGGTCAACTGTTACGTCCC
>JAHEAS010000007.1 GCA_024642645.1 Saprospirales bacterium
AATTGTGCATCGGTCGTGGGCAGCCAGGCAAGAAAGGAGGTAATCAGTAATGGAAAAAGTTTTTTCATGTCTTGCGGTTGAGGATGGTTTCTTTAATCGATTTTTGGATTGGGGCCAAATCTGAAACTCATCCCGAAGGCCCTTCCCCCACGTTTGGAGGAAGAACAATTTCGGGTTTTATAGTGGGCATGCTGTTCTGTTTTACAGAACAATAAAAAACATGCAACTGACAGCTTCTCCCTTTTTTAGAGAGAAAGACTGTCAGTTGCTTTTTTACAAAGTAATTTTAATCAACTAAAATCATCTTCTTAACAGCCTGGAAATCGGCCGTTTTGAGTTGGTAGAAAAATACGCCAGTAGCTGGTAGGTCACTACGCTCAATCATGAACTGGTGGTAACCTGATGTAAAATTGCCTTCGAGCACCTTCAATGTTTTACCAGCTGCATCGGTGATGGTCAATGCTGCATGGTCAGCAGTCGGCAGGTTGAAGCCGATAGCGGTGCGGGTGCTGAATGGGTTCGGACGGTTCTGGTGCAAGGCAAAATGGCCGATGACCTGCTCGCCTGTTGCAGTAAAGCTCTCGAACACGATATCAACACCGATGACATCGCCAGTAGCTGTGGCCACCTCTTGCATTACCATGTCGGCAGATGTAGAAAGCAGGTCGCTTAGTACGCCACTGCCCTTCGCTTTGAAATGCAGGGTAAACAGGTTCTCGCCATTTTCCATCGTCACGGCATCGAGATTGTACCAGCTTGCGGCCAGTTTGCCCTCAGCTACCATGGAGTTGTTGAAAATGATGCTGGCAAGTTCATTGCCGGAGGCACCAACAAACTCTAACACAGATGGGTCAAAGTTGAAAGTAGTCTGCATCGAGTAGATGCCAGTAAAGCCATTTGACTTGAAGTTAACAGCAATATCTTGACCCTCGGTCACGGCTGCATCAGACACTTGGAGATTCAAGTTACTGCTACGCTCACCCGTATCGCCACCAAAGTTGGTAACGCCGTTAGCAAAAGGAGCGGATACGTCACCCGTCTTGATACCGTAGAAGTTGGCGTTCGTGATGTTGCCGGTGATGTTCGTGTAGGAAATCGTTTCATCAAAACCACCAACAAATGGGTCAGCAGGAAGTGCTGGTACTGTAGGAACAAACCTCCAAGAGGTGTTGCCGACTACTGGTGTGTTGTTGATGGCAATCTGCTGAATTAAAGCAGCGTCAAAAGCAGTTACGGCATTGTTGCCGTTTGCGTCAGCAGCTATTTTCTGATAAGGCGTAACCGGACCGGTGCAAGCACCTGGGAGTGGCAAGCCAATCGAGTAGTAGTGTGCACAAAGGGCATCCAATGTAGATACGCCGTTGTTCCAGTTGATATCCTTGCTAGGCTCAACTGTGATGTTGCTGCCAGAAGGAACGTTGAAACTGAATGCACCTGGCGCATTCGGAATTGTTCCGCTCACACTGCCGAAGTAGTCAACATCTGCCAAGTGAACTTGACCATTACCACTGTTTACATGCTGTACCAGTGTACCTGATACTTGATACAGGGTACCTGGGTCAATGATGCTAATGGTGCCAGACAGACCAAGTGATGGCGTAATGCCGGAAGGAGTTCCGACTTCAACCACATTCACAAGTATTGGCGTAGAAGAACCAGTAGTACCTATCAGGTTCACACGAACGTTGAAAGCTACCGTACCTGAAGGCAAGTTGACAGGTCCACCAATCCAGCTAACGTCCACGTGGGTCGGGCCAGTGATTGGGAACAACATGCCAGCCAATGATGGGTGGATACCTTCAATGGCGTTCACCGTGGCGACTGTGCCTGCTGAGATGTCAATATCAAGCTCAAAAGAAATGATATTGTTGAAATTGGTCACAGTCACTGGTACCAGAACTGTATTACCGGTTGCACCAGCTGCATCGCCAGCATCAAACATGACACCGCCAAGCACCGTCACTATTGCCGAGCAGGAGTTGGTGTTGCCCGATGGGTCAGTTACTGTTAGAGTCACGTTGTTGGCACCGATATTTGCAATGGTGAAAGTATTCGGTGTCACCACCATGCTGGTAATGCTGCAGTTGTCGTAGCTGCCATTGTTGATGCTGGCAGGTGTAACGATTGCTGTACCAGAGTTGTCCAACTGAACGGTAGCATTTTGGCAAATGGCCGTTGGGTTTTGGCTATCAGTTACCGTCAGTGCAATGGTGTGGATGTTTGTGTTGCCACACTCGTCCGTCACTGTAAAAGTAATGGTGTAGCTGCCTGGTGAATAGAATCCAGATGCATCAAAGGTGCCGTTGCCCTTGCCATAATTAGCAAGTGCATCATTCGTGATCGTCAGGTCATCAAAGTTGCTGCAAGCATCGCTGATGAAGTTAGTCAGGTTAAGGTCAACCAATGGGTTGCAGACACCATTTTGCGCCAACACGTTCTTGGTTGTTGGATAATTTACAACCGGTGCTGTGATGTCCCTAGTCTCTATGATTTGAACTTGTTTTGCCGCTGCATTGCCACAGTTATCAGACAAATTCCAAACACGGGCTACACAGAACTTGCGCTCGCAGCCGTCAATTGGGACTGGCATGTCGTTGTTGTAAAACAAGAAGTTGGTGACGACGGTGGTGGCTGGGCCGAAGAGGCCATCAGTAGTATTTTGTACGAATGCAAAGCTATCACCATTAAATACTGGAATTATAGCACGTCCACTTTGAGCGGGTAATCCTCCAAATCCAGTTTCGACCAAAGGAACAAAATTGATTACACCGTTGATAGCATAGCCAAATGGGTCGAAAAACGGACTAAAATCAGTAGTGTTATAATCCCAATCGAATACGATAAAGCCATTTGCTGGTATGCTTGCAAATGTAAAAGTTGCATCGAGAGAACCAGAATTGCTATTGTCGCTTACCAGCGTAACCATATCTGTGGTACTAGTAACCGAGCTATTCCCAGGTGCAGAAGCCGCCCATGATGAGAAATTGTAAGCACTTCCTTCTCCGTGGTTAATGAAATCCTTGTAAGCATGAAAATCTGCAAAAGTAGCTTGTGGCGTATCACAATTGTCGGCCTCATCGGTTACGTCACCAGAAAGAGAAAGGTCTTGTGGCTGCGTTACATAGCATACCTCCAATCCCCAGCTCACGAGTGCACCTCCATCGAAGTTGGCGTTATCTGTAATACGCAAAGTCCAAGTTCCATTGACCATTTGACCATCAAAAGCTGACAAACTATTGGATGGCTGGAAGGTTTGTCCTAGGTTCAAAAGTCCGCAGTTCAGTGCGTTCATAGCCTCGTCGTCTAGGCTAAGGTTGATGTCATCCACATTTCCACAAGCATTGAAGTTGCCTATGAGAATTGGAGTGCCGAGTGGGCTAATCAGTTCTACCTGAAGGTCGCCTACCCAAGTGTGCTCAATCTTCAGATTGGTCACATTGAGGTCCATGATTTTACCGTTGCTAGGTACGTTGATGTTCAGCGATGCCAAGTAAACACCGGAGCTGAGTGGAGAAATCGCAAGCGGCAACCCTGCACTAGCTGGAAAGCTATTACAGAATTGGTTCGCTACTGTGTAAGAACCAGGGCAGTCAAGTACAACGTCAGCCGGTGCAGTGAACGTTCGGATAGTTGTATCTTCTACTGTGATAGTTTGTACACAGGAAGAAGTATTGCCGTAGTTGTCTTCAGCTGTCCAAGTACGCAGGATTTCATAAGTACCTACACAAACTACATTAAGTGGGTCGATGAAATCAACGGGTGCCAAAATCGTAGGCGTTGGGCAGTTGTCAGTAGCCGTAGCTGAACCTGTATTCGTAGGAGTGAGGTCATCGCTGCACTGAACTGTCAAATTTGATGGGCAAGTGATGACTGGGTCTTCAGTGTCTTCGATGGTGATGGTACTGGTACAGATAGCAGAGTTACCATGACAGTCAAAGACCCTTGCAGAGACGTTATTAACGCCAACTTCCGTGCAATCGAAATTGTAAGAAGGTGCGTATCCAGAACCATTGACGGAAATTTCACTAGGCAAGAACAAGCCACAGCAAACATCGAAGCTGGTCAGGGTAGTCTGAATGGCAAATACTTCTACTTCACCATTTGACTGCAATGCAACTGTAAGGTTTTGGCAAGTAGCCACTGGTGGCACGTTGTCCTGAACCGTAACGGTTGTCATACAGCTATTCATGTTTCCCGAACCATCGGTAGCAGTCAAAGTCACTGGATTGCTTCCAATATTTCCACAATTAAATGTGTTTGGGGAAACACTCATGGTAAAGCTACAGTTATCGAAGCTGCCACCATTTACCATCGCCGGAGTAAGCGTTCCATTGCCTGAGTTGTTCAATTGAACTATAGCTGGCTGACATACTGCGGTAGGATTGGTATTGTCCTGAACAGTCACCGTTGTCGAAACTACATGTGAGTTTCCAGTAGTACCGTCGCCTGCATCCATTACCCGGAGCCAAACCGTTTCTGGGTTTGGTACTGCAAGGTCTGCGCAAGTAAATGTCACACCAGTTTGGCTGAAACCAGTAGTAGATGAAGTCCTTGAAATCTCGTATTTCACAATGCCGCAGTTGTCACTGCTGCCATTGTTGATATTTGCAGGCGTTACAAGCACAGAGCCTGCACTAGGTGTGGCGCTAAGTACCGCAACAAAAGGCATTGCAACAGCTACCGGTGGTGTTACGTCACGAACTTTTACAGTAGCCGTACAGAAGTTCGGGTTACCGTTGAAATCACCTACCCGAAGTTCAACGATGTTGTTGCCAACCTCAGAACAATTAAAATTGACAGGAACGCCAATTGGCTGAAATGGACCAGAAGTTCCTTTGCGGATACGAAGGTTCAAGCTGCCAGAAGCGGTACAGTTGTCAAAGCTGCCATTGTTGATTTGCGTAGCAAAAACATCAACATTTGTAGGAGCTGGCCCTGCTGGCAAGTTCAAATCAACAGTAATGTTCTGGCACTGTGGCGTTGGTGGCAAATTATCCTGAACAGTAATAGTCGCATTGCAAATTGTTGAATTGTTGCCACCACCGTCCAATACCCTAAACTGAACTGGATGTGGTCCTTGGTCGGCACAAGTGTAGGTCAAAGATGGAAGCCAAGGGCTACCTGCTGGTGGATCAGGACGGATTTGGTAGGTAGTCACTCCGCAGTTATCAGTACTTCCATTGTTCAATTGAATGGCATTTACAGTCACCATGCCATTTGCAGCAAGATCAACTGTGATGTTTTGGCAAATTGCTACTGGATTGATATTGTCAGCAACAGTCAAAGTGACAGTATGCGTACCAGTATTTATGCCATCGAAAGCACTAAAGACAACAGTGTACTGTCCAACCGGGTAATTACCACTGGCATTGTTACCAGCCTGCACCCCTACGAATGGCGATGGGCCACCAGTGTTGGCAGTAACCGTGAAGGTATAGTCAAGCATTGGGTCGCAGTTGTCAGTGGCAGTCCGAATGAGATTTACTGGCGCCACGCATGTCACCGTACCTACGTTTAAGATGCTGGTTGGAGTGCCAAACGAAGGCGCAGTCGTATCATTCACCGTAACCGTAAAACTTAGAACTGTCGTATTCACTCCGTCAAAAGCAGTGTAGGTTACCGTAGTCACACCTTTATTAAAGGTAAATGGCAATGCCACGCCTGTCGGGTTTTGAGCAGGTAGTGTTGTGGCACCAGACATCTGAATGGTATAAATAAGGCCTGGAGGAAACATCAGTGCACAGTTGTCAGATGCTATCGGATGTAGCCCGCCATTCCAAGTAACAGAAGCCTGGCAAGAACCATTCGCCGAAACCGTCTGATTTGGCAGCGTCGAAGGCGTGATTGTTGGTACTTGGCTATCCGTTACAGTCACGGTAGTATTATGGACTTGGTTTGGTGTGCCGTGGCTGTCAACCAAAGTGTAGGTGATTGTGGTAGTACCCACATTGTAAATGCCGTTAGCACTGTTTGAACCAGACCCAGGTGTCGTCGCTGAGCGGACCCAAGTCAATGTATATGAGCTAGGGCAGTTGTCAGTTACTACAGGTGTTAACGAGTTCACCACTGCTGCGCATGCCGACGGGTCGGCTGGCACGGTGACGTTCGCTGGCCATGCTACCAATGGTGGTGCATTGTCTAGAATGTTCACTGTGAACAGTACAGCGTTGCTTTGACCAAACGGTCCTTCAATCGTCACGAAGACAGGTACCAAAAGGCCTACATTCGTGCAATTGTAGTTTGTTGGTGGAAATGGAACAGTTCCATTGACATCGAACCAGATTTCAATGTTCCCCCCTGGGCAGTTTGGACTGCTCACGTAAGGAATAAATACGTTGCTGTTCAATGTAGTATTCCCATTTGCTCCCAGATACAAATTGACATTTGTGCCAATTGGGGTCGCAATATTGCACTGTTGAGCAAAAAGCGACTGGAATGAGAAACAACAAAGTAGTAATGCAACTACTTTCACCATCAAACGGGTCTTCATTTCATTTGGCAGGGGGGAAGCCTTGAAAACCTGTTCGTGGGACGAAAAGCGGTCTCGACATTCCGCTTGAGTGTTAAAATTTTGCATAGTAGTAGGCTTAGTTTAGTTAATTAAAATATTTGCCTTGGGGTCAGGGATAAACCTGTCCGCAGTTGAAAATCCAAATTTATTTGGCCAACCTGGCTAAAGCAATCAAGTTTGCAAGCCAAAATGTCCATGAGTAAATCTTGTATTTTTTGCTTTTTGAAAAACGGGAAACAGTCAGAAATGTAGTTCAATACTACTTCGTCAAATAGTGGTGCGGGGGGACCGTCCAACAACTGGTAAGATGTGTATTCTTTGTAAATCGGCTTAAGGTAACGTTGGTTTCTATGTTCAAAGCATTGTATCGTGGCGGGCACTGCAAAAATGACTCGCAGCCCTTACTCTATTGTTCACAGGAGTTCGTTTTTCCGAACTAGTATAATTTCACGTTGCAAATGTAAATGGTATTTATCCATAAAACATCCCTATGTTTAGGTATTATTAAATTACTGTCAATTAAAATTAGTTAAAATAAAATGTTTTGCAACTAATTGACTGCCAGCGTTTTAAAGAATAATATTATTACAAAAAGACATTCAAAGGCATTTTATTCCTTTCACTAAAAATTTAGAAAACTACTCATTGCCTTGGTGTTCAGAGGTATTAAATACCAAAACAAACCTCGAAACAGTTTCTCAAAAAATAGCTACCTATTATTCCTACGTTGGTTTTCAGAAAAGGCTTACTTTCACCAAGTTTTTTTTCAAAATAATTCACCAAACAGGTAAAAAACAATGGATTTCGGCTCCCCCAAACATGAATTAGCGCTGAAACAGTTTATCATTGCCATGATTGTGCAAGAAGCACAGGCCGATCAGGATTTCTCAATACTCGAAAAAAAATACCTGACCTATGCCGGCAAAACACTTGGACTTTCAGACACTGACGTGGCAGCCATTAGGCTCAACCCCAAAGCCTTCGAGATAGCCCCGCCACCAAACGAGCAAGAGCGAATGAACGTCCTGTACTACCTACTCTTCATGATGCGAGCAGATAACAACATCAGCAAAGAAGAAGAAAACATGTGTCACCATATCGGATTTCGGCTCGGATTTCGGCGAGATATGATTTCCGACCTCATCAACGTCATGCGAGAGTGTCTTGACAAAGAAATCCCACCAAACGCAATGTTGGAGCTTATCAGAGCCTATTTGAACTAGGCGCCTTCAAATTTAGAAATCTATTTTTGAATCATTCAAAACACGAATTTCAACAATGCAACGAAGACCCTTCCTTAAAAATACAGCGCTGGCTGGCTTCTCCATACTTTCAGGACGCCTGCTTCGCAAAAGCTCAAACATGCTCACTTTTGGACAAAATGAAAAGCAGTACACCCTAGACCAAGATTGGGTTAAAGCAACGCCCGCAAGTCTACCCGTGAAAGACTGCCATGAAATGGTACAAGCCACTCAAGGGCAAATCCTCCTACTCACAAACGAAACTAAGAACAACATCATCAGCTTCGAAAAGTCGGGTAAGGTGCTGGGTACTTCTGCGCACAACTTCCCAGGTGGCCACGGCCTGACCCTAGCCGGGGAAGGGAACGACCAAGTGATTTTCATCACTGACACGGACTTGCATCAAGTCTTCAAAACCGACCTGAACGGAAATACTATTCAAACTTGGCAATGCCCGATGGACACGGGATTGTACCAAGACCCAAAGCAATTCGTGCCCACCGAAACGACGGTACTTCCAACCGGAGAATTTTATGTGGCTGACGGCTACGGCGAGCAGCACATCTTGCATTACGGCATAGACGGCCTTCTGAAGAATAGCTTCGGTGGCCGTGGTGAGGGTGACCACCATCTTGACAATGCTCACGGCATCTGTATAGACAACCGGAACGGGTCACCTACACTACTCATCACCGACCGCACCCGTTGTTGCTTCAAGCGGTTCACGCTGCAAGGCGAATACCTCGAAAAAATTGAGCTGCCGGGCGCTTGTGTTTGCAGGCCTGTCATCAAGGGCGACTACCTATATGCCGCCGTGCTCCGCTCCCCACACATGGGCACTAATAACACAGGATTTGTCATCATTTTGAACAAGGAAAACAAGGTGGTATCTGTTGTGGGCGGGGCAGAGGCGGCTTACAACCCCGACGGCAGCTTGCAACCTTTCTACCAAACCATCCAAATTTTCAAACACCCTCACGACGTGCTCGTGGACGACGAGGAAAACCTCTACGTTTGCCAGTGGAATTCAGGGCAGGTTTATCCTTACAAATTCAAGCCGATTGGGTAACCTCTATGTTGAAAAATTCACTACTTCTTTTGATGATTTTGGTTGTGGGCAAAACAACTGCCCAAAACCTCCAGCTGGCACCACCACAAACATCAAGTACCAGGCTGTTTGCAGCGCCCGATACCAAAATTGACTTCAACTTCCGGCTGAAAGGTGCCGAAATCCGCTACACTACCGATGGCACAGAACCTACAACAACTTCGAGTATTTTTACCCATCCGCTGTCAATCAGTAGACCCACAACCTTAAAAGCTAAATCGTTCAAAACTGGTTTCTTGCCTTCGGAATCGACCACCGTTCAAATCTTGCCATTTCACAGCCGCCCGGTTGACAGCATAGGAATTACGCCAGCTCCCAAAAAGTATCCAGGAAACGGCTGGAAGACCTTGTGCGACAGGATATTAGGGGATGCCAATTTTCGACAAAACTGGTTGGGATTCGAGGGAAGGAATATTGAGTTGGAACTTTTTTTCACCAAAAAACGACCCGTTTCTCATATCATGGTTGGACTGCTGCGGCAGCAAAATGCATGGATTTTCTTGCCTTCCACCATTGAAGTTTATGATAAAAAAGGAAAACTAGTAGCGAACCAAGCATTGCCAGACGAATCGCTTGAACTGCCAGACAGCATGGAAATTATCTGCGTGGAATTACCAAAACATCGTCATAAGTATTTGAAAATCAAACTAATAGCTCTTACATCACTACCAGCTTGGCATCCGGGCACAGGCAATGCAGGTTGGATTTTTTCGGATGAGATAATGGCTTGGTAAGCCGTACAATCGATTTTTCAACCCCTCAATTGAAATATTTTCGAGTTCTTGCGATCCTAATTCCTTCAATCAATTCTATGAAAGGACTAACCCGTAGGGCGATAACTGCCGTAATTTTTGTGATTGTGATGATGGCCGGGCTATTTGTGGGGCGAATGTCCTTCATTTTTCTCTTTGCAATTATTACCACCCTATGCCTTTGGGAATTTCTCAACATGGTGCTCCACCACGATACTCGACGGGACTGGATTCGCATTTTCCTTGGGGTAGCTTTTGGACTGACCCCTTTCGTACTGGCTTCTGTCATGCACATCGCTACCGCCAATAACGACCGATTTGTCATTTTTACTTCCATCCTCTTTTTCCCATTGCTCTTTCTTTCGTTCATTTATGAACTATTCAGTGGGTCGGATAAGCCCTTTCAAAATGTGGCATTTATCGTACTGGGAATGGTGTATATCGGCGCACCGTTTTCGCTCCTCAACTTTATCGCTTTCAACGAAGATGGGTTCAACGTCTGGCCCATTTTTGGTATTTTGCTGCTTACTTGGATGAACGATACTGGGGCATACCTCGTCGGCTCATTATTCGGGAAAACACCTTTGCTCCCACGCATTTCACCAAAAAAAACTTGGGAAGGCACGCTGGGAGGTGTGGCTGTTACGTTTTTAGTGGGTTACCTCTTTTGCGCCATCTCCGGAGAGTTGAATCTTTTTGATTGGATGGTATTGGCGTTCATCGTCTCCGTTTTCGGTTCACTAGGCGACCTCATCGAGTCCATGCTCAAACGAAGCATAGGCGCCAAAGATTCTGGAACCCTGCTCCCTGGTCATGGGGGTGTCCTAGACCGATTCGATGCTTTCATTTTTGTGTTGCCCTTTGCGGCAGCTTATTTGTTGTCCATTCGATGAGGATTTGAAGATTTGAGTATTTGAGTATTCGGCCACGACCACCTCAAATCCTCGCATCCTCAAATCCTCGCATCCTCAAAAATGCGCGAAACCACCTTCATCGAGCAAAACCAGAAAAAATGGCAGGAATTCGAACAACTGCTGGAGGGACAAGTCAATGACCCGGAAAAACTCAACGAGCTGTTCGTGAAGGTAACCGACGACTTGTCGTTTGCCCGCACTTTTTACCCCAACCGCTCCGTGCGGGTGTACCTCAACGGGCTTGCGCAGAAGATTTTTTTCAATATTTACAAAAACAAAAAATCGAGGCGAAGCAACTTCGTTGAATTCTGGACCGACGACCTTCCACGCCTCATTTACGAGGCCCGCTTTGACCTCCGCATTGCATTGTTCATCTTCTCCCTGTCCATGGCCATCGGCATGTTGTCTTGCTGGGCCGACCCCGACTTTTTGCACTCCATCCTTGGCGATTCCTATGTGGAAATGACCGAGGAGAATATCCGATCCGGCGACCCTATGGCTGTGTACAAAGAGGCCGGGGCGTTCAACATGTTCCTTGGCATCACCCTCAACAACATCCTCGTCGCATTCCGCACCTTTATTTTCGGTATAATTTACGGCATCGGGACAGTCGGCATCTTGATTTATAACGGTGTGATGGTCGGCGCTTTTCAGTACTTTTTTATTGACAAGGGACTGTTCCAAGAGTCGTTCCTGGCGGTTTGGCTGCACGGTGCTTTCGAGATTTCGAGCATCGTCATAGCTGGGGCAGCAGGCCTGACGATGGGGCGGGGGCTTGTCTTTCCAGGCACCTTGTCACGGGAAAGGTCGTTCCAACTGGCTGCACGGCGGGGCATGAGCCTGATGGTGGGCGTGGTGCCACTGTTCATTTTCGCCGGGTTCACGGAGAGCTACCTCACCCGCCACACGGATGCTCCTGACTGGCTGCGGGCGTTTTTCATTTTCACATGTTTCTCAATTGTGATTTTTTACTTCGCAATTTACCCTCAAATGAAAGCCCGACGGGGCCAGTTCCAAGCCGAGGACGTTCGCCTCACACCCGACTCTGAGCGCCGAGTGGACTTTACCATTGTGAAAACCGCCGGGGAGCTTTTCACCGACGCCTTCATTTTTTTCAGAAAATGTCTCCGACCAATCGGGCTGGCAGCACTGGGCGGCAGTGCCCTGTTCTGCGCTGGTGCGTTTTTACTCGCTAGCACCCAGCCTGCCGAACTCTTCAACTACAAGCAAGACCTGTTTGGGGTGGTACAAACCGTGCCCGATTTCTTCAAAAATCCTGGCAACCCTTGGCTTTTCCTATTTGCCGTATTTGCCATGAGCATCGTCACTTTTGTTACGCAGTTTTTTTTGCAGCGCTGGCGCAACCAGCCACCCGATGGAAAGGAGGATGACCGCTCAACGTCTAGCTTCGGGAGCATCCTATCCCGCTTCCTGAAAACTATGGTGGCCGTGACGACTTTCAGCTTGATTTTCCTGCTGCCCGGATGGGCCGCCGTGTTGTTGTTGCCGTTCGTTTTCCCCATTTTTTTCCTGCTCACCCAAGTCATCATTTTCGAGGGCGGCAATTTTTTTACCAATATTGGCCGCACGGGCGATTTGATGGTGACGCAGTTCGGGCAAATGCTCGGCCTCTACCTCACGCTACTGCTCACGGGATTCTTGTTTTTCCTCATCCTCGATTCCGGGCTGCTCTGGTTCCTGTTAGACATCATCGGCATGAACTTCTACCTCTCCGAAGCTGGCGCTCAGGTATTCGACGCCGTGGCCGTCACGGGCATTTCCGTGTTCGTGCTGCTGCTCATCTTCGGCCTCTGGACGACGGGCAGCGGCCTGCAGTACTTCTCTATTCTCGAAGCGAATGAGGCGTTTTTCTTGAAAAAACGGCTGGAGTTGATTGGGAAACGGGAGCGGATTCGGGGGCTGGAACGGGAGGGGTAAGACCCTCCCTAATGACCCTATAGCTAATACATGACTGAAGTCACGTTCGTCACTACGTTAAAATAAATCGATGTTAAATGAAAAACCTCCGAAACCACCACCACTACCCGACCCATTGTCTCCTCTTGCTAATAAAATAATCATTAACACATCTAAAGCGGCGCCTATACCAAGACCTCTCCTTCTCCCATTTCGTTTTTGCTTGACAACTATCCTCTCTATATCTGCAACTTGGGTGGATACCTGGCGGTTGTTTGCTTTGTCGTACCATTCGATAAATGCTATATTTTCATCGCCAATTTTTTGCTCCTGGAATAGCAGGAATTGACCGCTCGCTTGTTCTCCATTTTTCAAGGATATTTCAATCAGGCTTTCCTTTTGAATGGACGCCGCTTCTTCTAGGTGTAGCCATTTGCTATGTTCATCATCAATGGTCACAATTCGTTCTATATCTGCAAATTGAGTTGATACTTGGCGGTTATTTGCTTCGTCAAACCAAACGATTGATTCTACATTTTCATCGCCAACTTTTTGCTTCATGAGCTTGGTAAATTTCCCTTCCTGTTGTTCCCCATTTTTTAGGAATATCTGTAGATAACTATTTTCCTGCACTTGTAGAGGTGTTGTTTTTGCCGCTGGAATACCGAATCCCTGTTCACTCTGACTAGAATCCGATATAGCACCTATTCCAAAGCCGAGGACACTGCACCCGGTTGCCAAAAGCATAGATTGCCCAATGAGAAGGGCGAACATGATTTTTTTTATCAGTTTCATTTTTTCAGTGTTTAAAGCTCACGACCTTCGGCATAGGATGGCCTGAGCAGATAAAATTACGTCAGCCAACTGAATATCAAGACCGCTACCTAAATCTTTGAACGTCTCACAGACAATGCGGGCTATTGAAAAAAGAAAAACCGTCAAAAATTCTGTCTAATTTAAATAAGGCTATAACTATAACAACATCTATAACACCACCTAAAAGCAGACCTAACCATTTCCCATTTCGTTGTTGACTGGTCAATATTTTATCAATTTCTGCAAGCTCGGTTGATACTTGCCGATTGTTAGCTTTGTCGTACCATAAAATGGTTGCTACATAATCAGCTTCAGTTGTTTGCTCTAAATATGATAGGAATTGACCTTCCAGTTGATATCCATTTTTTAGGCGTATTTGAATATGGCTGTTTTTAGAAATAGATCGAGCTTGTTCGTTGGGAATTTCTAAATCCTTGATATTATTTGAATCCGACAAAGCGCCAATTCCAAAGCCAATGGCACTGCATCCACTCCCAGTCACCAATAATAGTCCTAAAAGCAGTGGAATAAGGAGTTGTTTAATCTGTTTCATAATTCCAAGAATTGATTAAAATATGTGAACTTGTTTAAGCAATTACATTCACTCCATCATCAGACCGGCCAGCCGCTTCAAACTCCTGCACCTGGCGCTTTTGAGCGAGTCGGTGGAGCGATGCGGCGACAACCCATCCCGGACGATTTCTTCATCTTTCAGGTCTTCAAAATACTTGAGCCGAATGACCAACTGGCTTGCTTCACTTAATTTTGAGAGCGCATTTTCTACTTGGTTTTTTAATTCTTTTTGGGCAAAATAAGCTTCTACTTCCGGCTGAATTAGTAAAGTTACAGTTTCAATCTCCTGCCAACGCTGGCGTTTCTTCCGTCGAAAATTGCGAAGTAAGTTGTCTGCAACGGACTTGGCATAACTCATCGGACTAACTCCAAAAAAGCAGTACGAACCATCGCATATTTTGCGGAGCACCAACACAGCAGCATCGTTGGTGAGTTCCTCTATATCTTCTATCGAGATTGCTTTCCCATATTTACCGCATTGAAGATGGGACTTAATCCCCTCACACAAACGCCTCACTGTTACTGGGTCATGAACGCTCAACTGGTGGTACATAAAGACAGGGCACGTCGCTTTATCCAACTGCCGTCTAGATTTTATTGTACTGTTGTTATCTTTCATTTTATGCTAATGATTTACGGTGTATCCTTAGATGATTTTTTGCCTGCGAATAACTTGGCAACCCTCCCAATGTTTGCCTAACGGCCTCCTTGACGGGCGTTACCGTGTAACCAATTTCATTCTGTGCTTTTTGACAGGAGAAAATGGCATTGGTGGTGAATTTCCTCGCAATGAAAGTGGTAATAAAGGGTTTTTTGCTTGTCAGCTTTGAGCGTAAACCTTCCACCAATCCCACCATCCACATGAGTGGAAAAGGGATTCGGGTGAGGTTGAAATGCCGCCCGGACAGCTCTTCCACAAATCCAAAAAGTTGGAAATAACTAAGGTTTTCACCTCCGAGGATATAACCTTCGCCGCTCCTGCCCCTTACCATTGCCTGAAACATCCCGTTTACCACGTCATTTACAAAAGCATAATTTGCGATGGTCTTACCGTTGCCTGGTATGATGCGCCAGGTACCATTCAATATCCCCTCGATAATGCCTGTTATGCTGTTGCCTTCGCTCTTGATGCCTGGGCCGAAGACCCTGGAAAGGTAAACGAAGACCACCTCCAGCCCGTAGTCAAGGTATTTTTTACTGACTTCTACTTGCCGATACTTTGACACCTCATAGGGGTCAGTCAAGTTGGCGCCATTATCGGTCCGCTCGTCGAGGGTTTGGTTTTCGTGGGACAACCCAAAGACGCCGCAGGATGATACTACCACGACTCGTCTCACCCCTTTGCGAAGACAAGTTTTTAGCAAAGTATCAGTGCCGACAACGTTCACGTTGTGAAAAACATTCGGGTCTTTTGCCCAAATACCTACCACTGATGCGAGGTGAAACACGGTATCGCAGCCTTCAAGGGCCGGCTCTAGTGTTTCTGCTTGGCATACGTCACCAAAAAAGACGTTCACAGGCAGGTAGTCGAGCTTATGGGCGTCGGTGCCTTTCAGCATGAGAGCATTCACTTGGTATCCCCTGCCCAAAAGTTCCTCCGCAAGGTGATTGCCGATATATCCGTTTGCGCCTGTAATAAGGGTCTTCATTTAATTTGATTTTTAAGTGCATATTATATGTATAAGTCCGGTGTGCTTCTCAATCTTTCAAAACCATTTCAACAGTTGTCAAACCGACATCCACATTCATGTTTTTTAGCTCCTTATTTTGATAATGGTAAATAGACTTCCTTCCCCTTGAATTCTGTTTTTCATACACATTACTCATTGATTTTTTAATTGCATGAAACCCTCCATATTCTTCCGAATAAGCCGATTCAAAACCAGTTGGTTCGCCAAATACCATCATAGCCGCCGAATACCTTATAGGCCCATCGAAAGTGTTTTTTAATTTACCATCCTTATAGAATTGGTATTTATTGCCTATTTTCTGAGTAGTGTTCGTTACATACGGCCTGCCGTTCAGCTTAATATCCACTTTCGAATACTCCAATTCCTGGTTCACATAAGTGGCTTGTACGTTGAAATTCATCCGCACAGTGGTCAATATCTTTACCTTGATTTCCATATCGTTATAATAGGTAGTTCTCTTGCCATCAATGACCTTGAAGGCGACAAATTCACCAACCGCATCGCCATTATGCAGTATATTAAACCGAATGGCATTGGTAGGCTTTGAGCCAATGAATGGCAGCAGCATAAAACATTGAAACAATATAGGACTCCACATATCAATTTATTTAGGGTTAGGAAGGCTCATTTCTGAGCTTCCCCTAATGTTTTCATTCCATTTTTGAAAGTAAAATCAACAAACCATGGGGCCAGCATTTGCAGCCAGTAATATGTTTTGCCTTTCAGCCCCACGATTTTTTTAAAACTTCGGCTTTTAATGGCTTCGAGTACGGTACGTGCCGTATCCGCAGGTGTGTCAACAAACATGCTGTCATGCATTTGAAGGTTTGCCCATGTGCCATCGGCATGGAGCACTTTTTTCTCAGGGTCGTTTTTCGTCATGCCCACGTAAACAATGCCCACATGCACACCGTACGCGGCCGTCTCTACTTTCAATGTCTCAGCCAAAGCGGTCAAAGCCATCTTTGACATGCAGTAGGGAGCAGCGTTTGGCATTCCTCGAAGCCCCGCAAGCGAGGAGATGAAAACTACACTGCCCCTGCTGTTTTTCAAGTGCGGCATTGCCTCCAAGGTGGGGTACACGGCTCCCAAAATATTGCTATTAAATACCTGTTGAAAAACCACGGGGTTTATGTTTTCAAAATGCCCTCTCGCACCCACACCCACATTGTTCACAAGAATATCTATCCCTCCATATTCTGCTTTGGCATAAGCCATGAGTTCCTTGCAATCATTTGGGTTCGACACATCACCATTAAATGCGGTAACCGCATATCCAGTATGTTTAAACTCCGATAAAGTAGCCTCCAATTTATCCGCACTCCGGCCATTGATGATTACACGGGCGCCATTCATGGCCAAATGGTGAGCAATGGATTTTCCAATTCCCATTGTTGAGCCAGTAACGATTGCCGTTTTTCCATTAATTTTCATGTGGTCACAGATTAAGATTACTCACTAAAGCCCGGGTTAAATAGCTGGTGATTATTGTTTAAGCAAACCTACATGCATACTCCTCGCCTTCCAAAGACAAATAATTCCATTTGCCACAAAAAA
>JAHEAS010000008.1 GCA_024642645.1 Saprospirales bacterium
GTGGTTGCCTCCCGGCAAATATCTGCTACCGGGTTAATGGTCAAGCTGACGACTGGGCAAGGAATGGCAGTGCAGTCGGTGGTTGCCATGCTATTGGGGCAGGCATTGCCGCTCACGACGGTCACTTGTATACTGACTACTTCGCCGGGCGAAAGCCCGCTCACCGTGTACGAGGTCGCTGAGTTTTGGGTAGCTGCCTGACCGGTAGTCACGTTCACATCGTAGCTTGTTGCGCTGGGCACAGCTGGCCAACTGAACGTGATGCTCTCTGAGGTTGCGCTGCAATTTATCGTCGGTTGCGCCAATGGTGCATCCACCTGAACAGATGCAGTGGCAGGCGAAGCGGTGCAGCCGTTGCCATCAGCCACGGTCACGGAAACCGTATGCGAACCGGATGTTGACCAAACCACGCTTTGTGGACCTGAGCCAGTGCCGGGCGTTGCCGCGCCGCCATCAAAATCCCAAGTATAAGTCAGTCCAGCCCCCGTCGAACCCGTGAAGGTGACCGTAGCAGCCGTGCCAGCACAAATGGTGGACGAAGCTGCCAAACTGGCCGTTGGCGTTTGGAACACATTGATTGTCAGCGTATTGGAAGTCGAGCAGCCGTTTATTGAATAAGTGGCGGTGATGGTATTCGCACCTACGGCCGCTAAGCTTGGGTCAAAGGTACCAGCCGCAGCATCCACGATGCCTGTCCCCGACCAAGCAAGCGTTCCGCCTGTACTGCCCGTGACGTTGACTTGCAGGTCAAATGGCGCGGTCGTTGCATTCAGACAAATATCGGCTACTGGTGTTGGCGTCACAGTCACTGAAGGACAGTTTTGCGCTGTGCAAGTCTGCGTAGCGGTGCTGTTGCCGCATACGCCCGCTCCAATGGCCTCCACCGTGATTGTCACGGACTGGCCAGGCGTAAGTCCCGTCACTTCGTACGAAGTGGGTGAAACCTGGGTACCAGGCACGCTGGAAGTCACGTTGTAGCCCGTGCTACCGGTCACGCTCGCCCAACTGAACAGAACACTCGAAGTGGTCGTCTGGCAATTAATTACTGGTTGCGCCAATGGGCTTTCAACGGTAATATTTTGGATAAAAACAGGCGACGTGCAGCCGTTTTCGGTCACAGTCATTGTAATTGCTTTTGGCCCTGCAAACGGGAATGTAACCGTATGCGGCCCAGGGCCAGTGCCGGGTGCGGCTGTTCCGCCGTCAAAGACCCAGTTGTAGGTTGCGCCAGCACCAGCGTTGCCCGTATAGGTGACGGCAACTGTACCATTAAGGCAACTCAACGCAGTGGCGGTGAAGTTTGCCGTAGGCACTGGTTTTACTATCAGGGTAACGGCGATTTCGTCAGAACAACTCCCCTTGGTAGCCTTGTAGTAGTAGGTTGTATTGGTGGTTGGCGATACCACGGTATTCGACATTTGGTTCGCCACGGTGGCAGGTGTGCCACTGTGGATGGTCAGAGCGGCACCGGTGTTGTTGACATCTTGAATAGCCACGTTTACGAGGTCAAAAGACTGCCCAAGGCAAATGCTCGGCGCTGGGCCATTCAAGACCAGGTCAGGTGAAACCCTGCCGTCCGCTACCGTCACAGAGGCCGTGGAAGTACAGGCTGGCGAAACGCTGTTGTCGCTGACCGTCACTGTGTACGTACCTGGTGTCATTGCGCTGATGGCTGGTTGGGTACTCGTAAACGTTCCCGGGCCCGACCATGCATAGGTCAAAACACCTGGCCCCGAAGTGGAGGCACTCAGCGCTACAGCAGATACTGTGCAAGTTATTGCAGGCGGGTTGGCTGGCGTGATGATGGCTGTTGGTGAAAGTTCATTGAAAGTCAAATGAACGATGCTATCACAGCCTTGCCAGTTCTGCAAATGCACATAATATGCGGTTGGTGGACAATACTGCTGCCCGCCGATTGATACACAGCTTCCTGCGCAAACGGTGGCTGTGTAGTCCACCGTGTCTGGTTGAATTATGGTCAAATTCACCTGTACCACACTGTCGCAGCCAAGCCACGAACTAAGGTTGAAGGTGCCTGACGCACACACGGATTGCCCCCCTACGACGACACACTCACCTGCACACAACGTTGTATTGAGCACCGTCGGTGGAATGGCTGGCAGAACGGTAACAGGAACAAAATTTTCAGAAAGGTCGGCACAGAAAGGCGCCGTGGAGGACGACAAATCTGTGTCAACACTGTCAATGTTCATCCCGATGATGGATGGCAACTGATTGGCATGGATGGACAAATAGGACAACCCATACACCTCATAGTTACCAGGCGGCTGTGTGCTGAAGTCAGGGTTTTGGAGCAAGCTCAAAATAATGTCATTTTGAACGAGCACCCATACGTAATCATATATAGCGGAATCGGCGCCATAAAGCGGCCCATTCATCCCATAGTTGGGCGGCAAGTCAAATATAAGGCTTGAATCACCCACACAACCGATTATCTCAATGGAATCGAGGGTTCCCCCATCCGCTTCACAGGCGTAACACGATTGTCCGTTTAGAAAAGTAAGACTAAAATTTTCGAGCGTTCCGACGTCCTGGTTGCAGACGTCAAGTATGGAAATGGTCCAGGTGCCATTGGCTGGATCCCCGGGCACGTTGAAATCATTCAGGTTGCAATTGGGTGCTTGTGGCCAGCCCGTAACAGGGCTTGTCACGCCGCCGCAGGGCACATTCCAGTTGCCTCTGAGGCAGCAATTACCCACCGAACAAGGCCCTTGGTTGCAAATATATTCTGTGTTGTTGGTCAATGGATTAGACGTACCGGGCACAATGCAGATTTCCGCATTGTCTTGTTGGTTACCACATTCAAAGTAATTGTTTCCAGCATCGGCCATGATGAGGTACTCCACGCCACTGGGCGAAGTAAGTGAAATACTCAGGTCACCAATCCAGGTATGCGTGATGGTGACACAAACCGAAGTAAGCGGGTTAACGCCAAGGTCGTTGGCACCGTTAACCGTTACATCGAGATAACCGCTGTAAACACCATAGTCTTGAATGGGAACTGGGCAATTGCCTGCAGTTACGCAATCGCACTGGGCGAAGAGTTGGGTGAACGTTGCGAAAGAGAACAACAACGCTGTGAGGATAGATTTGCCAGTCATTTATCTAGTTTTTGCGAGCTTAGTCCAAGGGGGATAGGACGTTGAATACATGCCCGTTCACGTGTGTAATGAGAAGGTTGTAGGATTTACCTAAATAAATTTTGGATGGGAATACAGTGCAAACGCTGGCTAACCCAGCAACTGGATAATAGCATCAAATTTGACGTCAAACCATTGATAATCAATAGTTTAAGCCAACAAAACAAATCGTAAAATCGAAAACTACCGGGAAGGGGGATGGGGTGCTCCGCTAAAACCGAGGTTCTAAGCGAAAAGTAGTTGCTTCTGTTTAGGATTTTCCAGATGTTTCACTCTCAAAAAACAATGCCAAAAGTTGTTAGGCAGGCAGGTAAGGAGTTAAATTGACAGGTAAAAAGAAGATTTGACCAAAATTGGCCGCATTATTTTTTGCGCAGCAAAACACCAACCCAACTGAACCGAGTCTCGACTTCATACAACGAATCGAGGGCGGGCAGGTCATCTGGCTGGACGTAGTAGTAATCGTACCGGCCATCCAAAAAGAGGTTTTTTGAGTAAACTGGCGGCTCTGTGAAATCGTAGCCAAACCGCTTCTGATAATAACTGGTAGCGGGGTGGTATAGCCAATGGACGCCTAGTTTGACCTTGGTTCCATCTGGAATTTTATCGTCCATATAGGCCATCATATTCCTCGTCTCGGCATCGTAGCCCCATTCACTGGTGTAGCGGAGTTGAGCCACCCGCCCGAAATGCACCACGCAGAACAGCCCAACAAACGCTACCAGCCCTACCCGCCATGGACTTCTTTTTTGCGCCAGCAAATTTTGAAAAAACAGGAAAACCGCCAGCGCACAGAGCGGGATGAACATGATGGCCGTTCGGTCCGCTTGATACTTTGTACCCAAAATCCAGTGCTGCGCAATGGCCGCCAGCGACGCTAGCAACGGTAGTGCAACGGCAGCGAGGTATAGACGAGCCGCAGTGTCCTTCGGTTTTTTTGAAAAATTGACGACTGCCAACCACGTTACCGCTAGCAGCAACAGGAAGAACAGCCCACCAAACAACTCCAGGTTGTACATTTTGAGGTAGCGCCCGCCATACAAGCTGCAATGCACTACCGACTTGTAGGTATCGTAAAACGTTGGCCTTCCCCATTCGAACTCGCCCCGCTCCCTTAGGATGCGGATGGGGTTATGCAACAGCCAGCCCAGCAGCGCCAGGAAGGACAAGCTAACAATTGCCGTTCTCCCGATTGCTATCGGGATTTCCCGCTGTGCCTTGTTTTTGTCCTTTTTCAAAAAAGCCCAAACCGCCATGCCGCCGATGACGGCCAGCAGGCAGGCGAAATATATCAGTAGCGTAAAATTGCTAAACACTGCCAATGCGGCGCCACTTAGGCTGCCAAGTAGCGGTCCAATCCGACCGCTCTCCACCCATCGGGCGAGAAAGTACAAGCTCACCATCATCATGCTCATGGCCAGGCCGTAGCCACGGGCCAGCGAGAAGAACTCCAGCAGGTAGGCGTTGGAATTTAGCAGAACAAAGCCGAATAATTGGAGGTAGGAGGTATAAGATAGGAGGTAGGAAGAAGGGGGGATAAAGGAGACGCTCCATTTGACCAATTTGAAGGAAAAAAACAGGTAAATGACGTGTCCGAACAAGGCTGGCAACCGGATGGCCAGCTCCGAATCGCCGAATAGCCCGACGCTGATTTTCATCAGCAATACATAGAGCCAGTGCAGGTTAGCACTGCCCCAACATTCGGGGTTGGTACGGCAGGTAAAGATGTCGAAGTTGGTCCAGATGGCGAAGGAACCGCACTCGTCATGGGTAAGGGAAAGCAGGTCGGCTCGGAGGATCGTGTAGGTGAGCAGCAGGACAGCAGCAAGGTATAACAAACTGATTGGCAGCCATTTATTTAAGAACCCAACCTTGCCAGTATGCTTATTCATTTTTTACTTAAACCGCTTTTTGTGCTGCCTCAAGGTAATTTTTATAGCCCAAAAACTTGAACAGCGGCACGGCTTAGCCGTGCCGCTGTTCAAGCACTGTTAGATATCCAACCTCACAATCTCGCAATCACTGTCTTATTCCCTTTCACCTTCTGCCCCATGGTCACCTCAATTTTGGCATCGAGCGGCAAGTAAAGGTCAACCCGTGAACCGAACTTGATGAAACCGAAATCCTTGCCCTGGTGTACCTGGTCGCCCTCATTCACGTAGGCAACGATGCGCTTGGCCATGGCTCCAGCGATTTGGCGAAGCAAAACTTCGTCCTCGCCACTGTCAATCACGAGCGTCGTGCGCTCGTTCTCGCTGGACGACTTGGGGTGCCAAGCCACGAGGTATTTGCCGGGGTGATAGCGGAAATAGTTCACTGTGCCGCTGACGGGGTTGCGGTTCACGTGAACGTTGGTTGGTGACATGAAAATGGAAACTTGCAGGCGCTTGTCGTCGAAGTATTCTCCCTCGTGGGCCTGTTCGATGACGACTATTTTGCCATCGGCAGGGGCGTATACGAGGTTGTTGTCTGCCACCATAATTTCACGACGGGGGTTTCTGAAAAACTGTAAAACTAGCAGGAACAAAACGCCGGAGGCTATGCTTGATAATTTGAGATAGATTGGAAAGTACCAGTAAATCAAGAAGTTAACTACCGCCAACACAATCAGGAAAGTGATTAAAATCTTGTGACCTTCTTTGTGGATTTTCATTGCTGTTTAAAAATTTAAAAAACGGAAATGTCGCTTCCAAATAAATAGGGCTTGAGTCTTGCGTGGTAATTGGGGTGGCAAAAATAGCTCAGATTTTTCGTTTTTTTCTTTCAAATTCGATGTCCAGCCAATTTGCTGGATTCTAGCACGTATAAAACTCCATTGGCCACCTGTACTTTGGCTGCTTGCGCTAGCTCAAATGACAGTGAAAATGGCCTTTCGAGCAGCGCAGTCAGATGAAATGACCAAAGCTGTCCTTCCCGAAAATACACCAACTGGTCATCCATCACTTGAAACTCAATGAGGCCGGGGAGTGGAATAGTTTTGCGGTATTGCCCAAAGGCATCGAACACAAGCACACCAACTTCGGGGTCGGTCATGAACACCGTTTGCTCCCGCTCTACCAAAAAAACGGGGTGCAGCGGCTGACCAGTTGCCAAGCTCAGGTCACCGCTTTGTGCGATAACCGTGCCGTCTGCCGTGATTTTTTTCAAGAGAAAACTTGTCTCATCGTACACCCAAAGCAGCCCATCACTGGAAGTACCCACCGCCCTTGCCCCCTGAAAGCCTAGCTGAAAAAGGTTAAACTGGCCGGTGACGGAGAGGGTGCGGTCAAGCGTAAGCACTGTCTGATAGTCTGGAAAAAAAAGCAACAAATGGAACGGGTTGGTAGCATCGAGCAGGCTGGCCTCTCCGAGCGTCCGGTTGGGGTAGCGGAACTGCTCCACACCATCGAGTGAGTATTTAACCACTTGGTTGTCAAGGGTTAGCGTGTAAATATTGCCGAGATTGTCGGTGGTGAAGTTTTTTATTTTCTGGGTAAAAACGGAAGGGGATTGGCTAAAAACGAGGTCCATTTTCCCGAAGGAAAAAAGCAAGAACAGCAAGAATAGTTTTTTGCTACCATTATTTACCAAACACTTTTCCATGCTCATTTTCAAAAAAACGAAGTTGTAAATCTTGGCCGTCGAACACGCCGTATGAGTTAAACGCCAGCCAGTCACCTAAGTTTATGTAACGGCTTTTCTCGTTTTTAAGTGTATAATCAATCGGCAAGTGGCGGTGGCCAAAGACAAAATAGTCAATATCCGGTGTCAATTCGAGTTGGCTGTTGCAGAAGCCAACGAGTCGTTCCCGTTCTGCTCCTTGGAAATTGGGGTCGCTGGGGTTGGCCTTCCGACTAGTGCCGCTGAAAGCGGTCATGGCCCAAAGCCCGCCGTTTGGGTGCAGCCGTTCAAAGAGCCATTGGCAAGCTTTGTTGGCAAAAACAGCTTTAATAAACTTGTACCCGTAGTCGCCCTTGCCCAGCCCGTCGCCGTGGCCGATGAAGAATTTTTTACCGGAAAACTCCCGGGTGATGGGCTCCCGATAGGTCGGAATGCCCAGTTCTTCCTCGAAATATCGGAAGACCCACATATCGTGATTACCCGTGAAAAAATAGATGGGTAGCCCTTGGTCTTGCATTTCGGCTAATTTTCCGAGCAACCGCACATAGCCTTTTGGAATGACTCGGCTGTACTCAAACCAGTAGTCGAACACGTCCCCGACGAGGTAGAGCGCCTCGGCATCTGGGGCAATGCTGTCCAGCCAGCACACGATGAGCCGTTCCCGCTCCCGGCTGGTCAATTTGCCGTCGGAGCCAAGGTGGAAGTCGGAGGCGAAGTATATCATTTCGGATTGCGGATTGCGGATTTCGGATTGCGGATTTCGGATTGGAGACCCTAATAACCGGTTCATCTCAATTTAAAGTGCAGCGTCAAATGGATTCCCGAAAGCAAAGAATGGTGGTAGTTCCGACGCCTTCAATCCGCAATCCGCAATCCAAAATCCGCAAGCACTTCATACCTTCTCCATCACCGTCCCACACTTGTTGCAAGTCCGGTGCTCCTCGCTAGCCATGAACTCGCCGATGGCAGCTTTGATTTGGGTGCCAATGTCCTTGAGTGGGAAGCCAGCTTCGTAAAGTTTCTCGTTACAGTTTTCGCAGAACCACATTAGTTTGTCCACCTCACCGGGGTTGCGATACCGCTCAATGACAAGGCCAACCGTGTTGGCTGGGCGCTGTGGCGAGTGCGGGATGCGGGGCGGCAGCAGGAACATTTCGCCCTCCTTGATGTGGATGGTTTCCGGCTGACCTTCCTCGTTGATGATTTTAACGGAGATGTCACCCTGAAGCTGGTAAAAAAGCTCTTCGCCGTCTTCCCAGTGGTAGTCCTTGCGGCCGTTCGGGCCGCCGACCATCATCACGATGTAGTCTTCGTTATCAAGGTAGATTTGCTTGTTGCCGACTGGCGGCTGGAGCAGGTGGCGGTTTTCCTCCGCCCATTTCATGACATTAAAAGGTTTTGAAATGGCCATATTTGATTTCGGATTGGGGATTTTGGATCGCGGTTGTCGCTGCCGAAATTCAAAATCCTGCGTTTATTGAATTACTTTCGCCCATGATTTGGGACTTCTTTTTGCCCTTTGGGCAACATTGCCAAGGGCAAAAGAACAATTTTTTTTCGCCAAAGAAAAAGGCAAAATGAGTGAGTGCTCCACAGTCCTTCACTTTTCCCTTTGTCCTTTTCGCTTTTTACTTCTAAGAAATGAATTTAAACCTAATTGGAAAAAACGCCCTAGTGGGCGGCAGTAGCAAAGGCATCGGGCTGGCATCCGCCATTGAATTGGCTTTGCTTGGCGCAAACGTCACCCTCGTCTCCCGAAACACGGAACGGCTTTCGGAAGCACTCAACGAGTTGGATACCTCGCAGGGCCAGCAGCATGATTTCCTCGTTACCGACTTTTCCGATGCCGCCGATTTGCACAAAAAAGTGCACGGGCTGGTCAGCGGAAAGCCCATCCATATCCTCATCAACAACACGGGCGGCCCTCCCGGTGGCCCTATATCAGCGGCTTCTGGGCAAGCTTTCTTGGAAGCTTTCAACAACCACCTGATTTGCAACCACATCCTGATGCAACTCACCACGCCGGGCATGAAGGAGGCGGGTTTCGGGCGCATCATCAACATCATTTCCACCTCTGTCAAGCAACCTATTGAGGGTTTGGGCGTGTCGAACACCATTCGGGGTGCGGTGGCCAACTGGGCGAAAACGCTGGCCGGTGAGCTTGGCCCGCACGGCATCACCGTGAACAACGTGCTGCCCGGCTCCACGATGACGGGCCGACTGGAGGAAATTGCCAACGCTAACGCCGCCAAAACTGGCGCAACGTCAGCGACTGTTTTTGAAAATTGGAAAAAAGAAATCCCGCTGCGCCGCATCGCCGAACCGAGCGAGGTAGCTGCTGCCGTGGCATTTTTGGCTTCGCCTGCCGCCTCGTACATAACCGGCATCAATTTGCCAGTTGACGGAGGGCGGACGAAAAGTTTATGAGTTTCAAGTTTTGAGTTTTGAGTTTCGAGTGGGCCCTACCTAACTCAAAACTCGAAATTCAAAACTCAAAACTGTCCACCGTGAATCCAGAAGAATTCCGACTTTTTTACAACCAAACCATCCACCCGGAGCTGATGCGGCTGGACAAGCAGCGGCTGCGCATGTTGCGGCTGATTCTGTTTTCGGCGGCCTTGTGGCTAGTGGTGGTGGTAATGGTGACTGCTTTGTCGGAGTTCCTGTTTGCGGCGATGGTATCTCTGCCATTTATGTTTTACTTGGCGATGGTAGGAGCCAGGGTGCGGCGATTTAAAGCGGACTTCAAGCCTAGGGTCGTCAAGCTGGTACTCGATTTCATTGACGATGGCCCCTTGTTTGGCGACCTGAAATACCACGCCAAGCGCATGATTCCCATTGATAAATTTATGAGGAGCAGGCTCTTCATCACCCGCCCAGCGGTTTACGAAGGGGAGGACTACATCGAGGGCCGAATCGGTGACGTGGAGTTTGAGCTGTGCGAGCTAAAGGTGCAGGAGTTTTCGAGGGTGCGGCAGCGGCTGGACTCGGTGTTCCGGGGTGTTTTCCTTCGGGCAAAATTTCATTACCCGCTCAAAGGTTCCGTCCTCTTAGTGCCAAGGGCACGGCTGCCCTACCTATCCGAAACCGTGAAAGCCTATGTGAGAAATGGTGGGGAAAACATGGACGGGTTTATCAAAAACGCCAAATTCAGGGAGGCTTATATCACCTACGGCAGCCGAAACACCAAAGTCACTGACCTGCTGACGGAGGAATTGATGGGGTTCATCCTCACCTACGGCAAGCGCCATGATAGCATCAGCCTGTCCATTTTGGGCGACCACTGCTACGTGGCCTTGTGGAACGAAAAGGATATCTTGGAACCGAGACTGTTCCAATCCAACGTCAGCTTTGAGCTGGTGCGGGAATTTTACAACGATATTTATTCGGCGATGTACGTGGTGATGGCGCTGGATAGGAGCCATTGATACCTTAGTTTTGAGTGGTGAGTTTCGAGTTGGCTGAGTGAACCTGCAAAAGGTTGTTTCAAACCACCATCAAAAAATCCCGACCAACTTCAAAAACGCCCCAATTTCACTCACTAAAAATCTCCCGCAACTTAGCCGTTAGTTGTTCGCCCCGCAGGTTTCGGGCGATAATTTTTCCGTCTTTGTCCACTAGCACCGTGTGGGGTATGGAGGTAACACCATAGAGTTGAGCTGCTTCATTGCTCCAATATTTCAGGTCGGAGACGTGGTTCCAGACTAGTCCGTCGTCCTTGATGGCTTTCAACCAAGGTTCTTTCGATTTATCGAGGCTGACACCGAGTACGTCAAAGCCCTTATTGTGAAAATGGTTGTACAGTTCCACCACGTGTGGGTTCTCCCGGCGGCAAGGACCGCACCAGCTTGCCCAGAAGTCAATGAGCATCACTTTTCCCCTAAAATCGGAAAGCTTGACCGGGTTGCCTTCCGTATCGTTCATCGTAAAGTCGGGCGCCTCACCTCCGTTGACAAAGCTGCCGGACACCTTCAACAACTGGGCAACCTGAGCGGCAGACGCTGGTTCTGTTTTCTGGTATTTTTCGAGGAAACGCTGGGCGTAGTTGCCGAGCAGCGGGCTTTTGGCAGCTTGCAGGCCATTGATGATGCCACCCATCGCCAGCATGTAGGTGCGGCTGTTGGAGGGTATCTGCACCAGCATTTTATCCATAAAATCTTTCTGTACACCTTCTGGGAAACCCACACTGGAAAGCGTTTGAGTATAGCTTTTCATTTGCTCAAAAACCCAGGGCATGTAGTTGAAGTCGGCGTCTTTCCAGTCCACAAACTGAAAATATTTTGTGGCAAAATATTCCAGTTCCGTCATGTCAGCATTGCCATGAATCTGGTAGCTGACATAGGTATTGATGGCGGCTACTTTGCTGAGGTAGGGGCTTACTTTTTTCAGTGAATCAAGGTAGTTCAGGCGGCGCTTGTCGAGGTCGGCAATTTTCAGGATGACGGCATTGGTCATGTCCACATTGCCTTGGCGATCAGCTATTTGCATTTGTTGGAGCAAAGCGTTAAACTCGCTTTTGTCGCTGTTCAATCGGTTTTTCACCACTTCGTAGTCCCTGTTCAGGTCCGAGTCGGGTAGTTGTGCACCTTGAAACTGGGTGCAAGTACCATTCAGCGTCAGGTTGTCCTCTGTGCCGAGGATGATGGGCTTCATGTTCGCCGCATCCAACCCGACGTAGTAAAAACGAGGCGTGGAAGCGGGCAATTTGAACTTGTAGGTCGTCCAGTCCGTCGTGGGAGCGGCATGGTATTTTTTGAAGCTGATGCCATTGAATTCGTAGAGATAAATGGAGTCGATTTTGTCACAGGCGTTCACGTTGCAGGTGAGCACAACATCTTTTTCCGCCCCCGGCGAAATAAACGAGAGGAAAACCGTTGCGAACAGCGCAGTTAAAAATGTAAAGGCCAAGGACTTCATGGTTGATTTTTTTTAATTGAAAAAGTAAAACGGAAGCAGGTCTTGCTTCAAAACGCTAGCAAAATTAAGCGTAAACGGTGGGAAACACAAAATACCAGTATTTAATGAAATCTTAATTAATTTAAGTTGCGGATAATTTAAGACTTGAGCTGGTTGATGGAGTTGATGAGGTTGATAAGGGTTGATTTTACCCCCAAGCTGCTAAATATCAACCTTTATCAACTAAATCAACCTTTATCAACCAGCATCCGCAACTTAGGTTAATTAACTACTTTCCCACCTTTCAGTTTTAGAATATGCTGTGTTTTCGCTGCCAGCTCGTGATCGTGGGTAACGAGAACGAGCGTCGTGCCTGCCTCCCGGTTCAGTTCGAAAAGCAAGCGCTCCACCACGTCGTGGGTTTCAGGGTCGAGGTTGCCAGTCGGTTCGTCGGCGAACAGGATTTTCGGGCTGTTGCTGAATGCCCGTGCCAATGCCACCCGCTGCTGCTCCCCACCGGAAAGCTGCGCCGGGTAGTGGTGGTGGCGGTCGGCGAGGCCCACTCGTTCGAGGAGTTCCATCGCTTTTTTTGCAGCGCCTTTTTGCCCCTGCAATTCCATCGGCACCATCACGTTTTCGAGGGCCGTGAGGGTAGGTATGAGTTGGAAATTTTGAAAAACGAAGCCCACGTGTTGGCTTCGTACTGCTGCCCGTTCATCCTCGTCAAGATCGTCAAGGCGGATGCCGTTGAGGGTGACGGAGCCGCTGCTGGAGCGGTCGAGGCCAGCGCAGAGGCCGAGCAGGGTCGTCTTGCCGCTGCCGGATGGGCCAACAATGGCAAAAGTTTGCCCAGCTTCCAGCTTGAAGCTGACATCTTCGAGCACGGTCAGCGACTTGCTGCCAGAATCGTAGGTTTTTGTGAGCTGATGGACGGTTAGCATAGTTATGAGTTACGAGTTAGTAGTTAGGAGTTGGGGATGCGTGGGCAGTTAACGCAAAACTAGGGGTTCAGGTTGAAGCTTGGGTTCAAAATGGAAGAAGTTGTTGGATTTTGGCGACCAGTTCGCCAACAACGTCGGCAGAGGGCGTCGCACTGTTGACTTGTTGAATTTCAAATTTCTCAATTCCTTAATTTCAAACTTTTCAATGCCATGCGCCGGATGGATTGTTCCGTGCCTTCGGCAATCAGGTTGGCAAGCGGCACCCACTGGATGTTTTTCACTTCCAAAAGATTGGCGTCAAAATCCATGCTCGCTGCCCGGAAGGCAAAGCGGAGGTCGTAGTGAAAATGGGTTGGCTCATGCCCCCGCTCCGGGATTTCGTGCACGTCCACATCGAAAAGACGAGGCGAAAGCAAAGTCAGGCCGCTCAAGCCACATTCCTCCGTCACCTCACGCAATGCCGTGTCGGCCACCGTCCCGTCCGATTCATCCACATGGCCGCCGGGCTGCAGCCAGCGGTCGAGTTTTTTGTGGTGAATGAGCAGGGCACTGCCACCGCCAGGACTAAGCACCCATGCCGACCCGGTGATATGCCCGGCAAGGTTGTATCGCTGCCAGTAATTCGGGTTTCCCTTGACGAAGTTAAAAGTGTCGTGACTGAATTTCAGCTCTTCCTCGAACGCCGTTTCATGCTGTTCCAGCATGGCCAGCAGGTGCAGATTGTTTATCATAAAATTTAGGTTTCATCCTCCTCTTTTATTAATCAAAACCGAACTGTCACACCCAACAAAAAGTTGTGGCCAGCCTGTGGGAAATAGCCCGTCATATTGTAATAGTTGCCAGCCTCCCGCCTAACATACGGGTCGTTCGCTTGGCTGTAATCGCCTTGTGCATAAAAACGGTAAGTCCAAGCGTTGGAAGAATAGCGGGCGTTGAGCAGGTTTTGCACCAACAAATTGAAACTTAGTTCCTTGCAAAAACTTGGCTGCACGACGTACCGCACCAGTGCTTCGAGCGCCGTGTAGGCAGAAAGGGCAGTATAATTATTGGAAGTATTGTCCATGAACTGCTTGCCCACGTGCTTGCCGGCCAGTGCGACGGATAGACCCATGCCATCCTTGGCAAAGCTTTGCGAAGCACCCCAGGTCAACCTGCCAAAGGCCACCACGCCCGGCGAAAAAGCGATGTCGGTGGAACGCCGGAGCCGACCACCCTGCCCGCCCGTGTCCCAGTTGTCCACGTACTCCGTAAATTCCTTGATTTTGTTCCTGCTGAACGTGGCGTTTGCGTCAGCGACAAAGTGCTGACTTAGCCAAGCTTTCCCTGTCAGCTCTACGCCCATGCGGTAGCTGCTCGGCACGTTGATGCGGATGGGCGCCCCGGTGTCATTGATGTTTCCAGTGAGCACCAGTTGGTTTTTGTAGTACATGTGGTAAAAATTGAGGCCAAATGCCCCTTGCTCCGCCTTGTAATTCAGTCCAGCTTCCGTGTTGAAGAGCCGTTCTGGCTTGGGTCGTTTATCTATTGGGGCATCTGTGAAGTCGTCCCGGTTTGGCTCTTTTTGCGCCACGGCGAAGGAGGCATAAAGCGAGGTATTTTTATTTTTTTCGTAAAAAAGGCCTGCCTTGGGATTGAAAAACAGGTAGTTGGCGGTGGAGGTCTTGTAAAGCGGGCCATCCACCACGTACAACTCGTCATGTGTGGCATAGTAGTCCACCCAGCGTGTTTGCAAGTCCAAAAATCCGTGCAGGTTGGGCGTCAGGCCATATTGAGTTTTGGTAAAAATATTGGCATCGGTCTTTTTGCCTTCATCGTCGTAATACCTGTAACCAGCAGGGATGTCAGCCGCCGCTTTTTCCACTGTCCCGAAGTGATTGCCAAGATAACGACTTGCCGCTCCGCCGATGGTAGCTTGCAACCGCTGGTTGTCGCTTTGAAAATTCAGGGAGCCAATACCGCCGAAGAAATGGTTGTCCAGCCAGCGCCGCCTCACCAAATCATAGCGCTCAAAGGAAGTTTGCACCAAGCCATAATCAGGCAAATACGCATACCCCTTGTACTCCTCGTAAAACCCAATCCCTCGCGTGTAATGCCCTGTTAAGTTGAAGTGCCAATTTCGACTAAGTTCCTGATTGTAAATGAGTTGTGTATGCGTTTGGCGGTAGTCGTCCACTTGGTTTTCGTAGGGTTTTCCAGATTTTTCCGTTCCAGCCGGGTTGTAGGTGCGCAGCGAGTCAATGCCGATGTACTGCGCAGGTACTCCGTACCACGCCTGATAAGTCCGCTCGTACCCGTGCATCACAACGCCCCGCAGCGTGAATTTTTTGCCCATAAAAGCTGGTGAAAAATAGGCCGACCGCAGCTTCGAGCTTGCCCGGTCAATGTACCCGTCCGAGTTGATGAGACTGCCACGTGCGTCCACAGTGAATCCCGTTTTTAGTGCCTCGGCTTTCTTTCCGAGCAACCCGGAGCCGAGTTTCACGCTGGCTTTTTGGGAGTTGAAAGAACCGGCCGCTCCTGTAACATCAAGATAGGGTTCGGATTGCAACTCACTGGTATTCAAATTAATAGAAGCACCAAACGCCCCGCCACCGTTGGTCGAAGTACCCACGCCTCGCTGGATTTGAATGCTTTCGGTGGAGGCCGCCACATCTGGCAAGTCCACCCAATAGACGCCCTGCGATTCGGCGTCGTTGAGCGGCACCCCATTGATGGTCACGTTGATGCGACTCGCGTCTGTCCCCCGGATTCGGATGCCTGTGTAGCCGATGCCCGCCCCGGCGTCGCTGGTAGTCACGACGGAAGGTGTAGCGTCGAGGAGGTAGGGCACGTCCTGGCCAAGGTTGCGGGTTTGAAGCGTTTCCCCATTGATATTGGTGTAGGTAAACGGCGCTTTTTCGCCTGCCCGTACGGCCGTCACGGTCAGGGTTTGGAGTAGGTTAGCGGCGGGTTCGAGGGAAATTTGGAGTGGTTCAGTGCTTGGCACTTCCAAAGTTCTTGTCAACTGCTCGAAGCCTACGAAGCTGACTAATAGCGTGTAAACTCCTGACTTTGAAGCTGAAAGTTCAAAATTTCCCTGCTCGTCAGCGATAGCGCCCTGCCGAGTTTCGAGCAGCAGTACGGTAGCGCCGGGCAAAGGGACATCCTCGGCATCTGTGATTTTACCAGTGATTTTCTGTGAAAAAAGGGAGGTGAAAAACAGCAGGGCAATACCTGCCAGAAGTAACTTTTGCATCGTGAATTTTTAGTAGAAAAAATTTCCGCTGGGCAGCTTGCCCAATGGCACGATGGGTTACCTATCTTGAATGAAGTGCTGCCTAAATGCAGGACTTTTCTTCATTTCCCTACCTGGCATTACCCGGGCAGGTTCGATGGGTATGATCTCAGTCCCGACATCAAGTTGGAACACCCCAAATGAGACAGGGCAAAGATAAGGACAAGATTTTAGACGCAAGTTTTTTTTAAAAGCGTCTTGGTATTGAACAAGGAATAAATGTCGGCTAGTTACATTTTGGAGAAATAAGATGTAGGTACACCTAAAAATTCTTCATATTTGGTCACTTTATTCTTAAATATGAGAGAGAAATACTGTTTAAGCCTGCCCTATTTGGCAACTAAAATTATTGATTTAGTGCCCTGAAAACTACATTCCTTGAGTTCTACTGCTAATCGCCGTTTTATGCGGCTCGGTATGAGAGCGCGTCTTCTGGGCCTTCAGCCCCAAAGCCATTGCCCAAAAACATTAAAAATACAGTTCACTAATTCTCACTTACATATACACTAACCACATCCTGTTATGAAAAGAAAGCTCAAATCTGCTTACGTATTTTTCTTTGTCCTGTTGGCAGCATATTTCCAACTGTCCTATTCCACTGACCCCCCTAATGGCTACACTGGAGCACCTCCCACCAATAATACTTGCAGCAATTGCCACTCCGGTGGGACTGGTACCGGTACAGTGACCATCATCGGACTTCCATCATCGGTAACCCCGAACACGGTATATCCCCTCACTGTTAATATCACTCGAACAAATAATGCCCCACAGGCTGCTGGTTTTCAGCTCGTAGCACAACAAATTGGCAACAACAGCAATGCAGGGGTATTAAACAACGCAGGCCCAAATTCAACGGTGCAGTTCACTGGGAATAAATATTATTTTGAGCAAACCTCGCCCCAGGGGTTCACAAACGATATGGTTTCTTTCACGGTAGATTGGACGGCTCCTACTACCTCCAACGGTGATATCCGGCTTTACACAGCGGCCAATCTGGTCAATTTGAACGGCAATAACTCAGGCGATGCCGTAATAACCTCCACAGCTACTACCACCTTGGTCGGCGGTGGCGGGCCCATCACTGTAACAGTTTCTGGCACCAACGTAACCTGTTTTGGTGGAAACAATGGCACGGCCACGGCCTCAGCAAATGGCGGTGGTGGCCCACCCTACACTTTCATGTGGTCA
>JAHEAS010000378.1 GCA_024642645.1 Saprospirales bacterium
CTAAAGTATGCGACAAAGCACCTCGGCATGAGCACCATGCACTTGGAGCATTACGCAGAAAAAACAGCCCGTACCATTCCTAACGTGGTTGGCTTTACCCCCAACGTCATCGAAGAGCGCCCAATGAACATTGTCGGCCTCGACGTTTTCTCTCGGTTGATGATGGACCGCATCATCTTCCTTGGTGTATCCATCAACGATTATGTTGCTAACGTCGTGCAAGCACAGCTGCTCTTCCTCGACTCCGCCGACAACAAGCGTGATGTGCAAATGTACGTGAACAGTCCCGGCGGCTCCGTGACCGCTGGCCTCGGTATTTATGATACCATGCAGTATATTTCCCCGGACATCGGTACTATCTGCACGGGCCTTGCCGCTTCAATGGGAGCTGTACTGCTGGCTGCTGGAACCAATGGCAAACGTACTTGTCTTAAGCATTCCAGGGTGATGATTCACCAGCCACTCGGCGGTATGCAAGGCCAGGTGACGGAAATGGAAATCACTTACCGCCTCATCAAGGCGATGCAGAAAGACCTTTATGAAATCCTTGCGACCTGCACTGGTCAAGAATACGATACCATCTCAAAGGACTGCGAGCGGGACAACTGGATGACTGCAACGGAAGCAAAAGCTTATGGCCTCATCGATGAAGTACTCGAACGCACTGTAGCGAAGAAAGCTTAGTTTTTAAGGTAAAAAGTATCGAAGTTCAGGGCCTGTTTCTATACGACCCTGAACTTTTAAGTTTAAAAATGAGCAACTTGTGTGGCTGGAATAAACATAACCTCATCAGCATGGCCAGATGCCGTGTGTTTTGCGATAAAAAAACCCAGTTCTAACCATCATCTTTTTTAGAAACATTAAAAATGCGCAGAAGCAAACAAAATTACCGCTGTTCGTTCTGTGGGAAGGACAAATCCGAGGCCCTTATTCTCATTGCTGGTGTAGAAGGTCATATCTGCGAAGTCTGCGTTGAGCAGGCAGTGGACATCATCGAAGAAGAACTGTACGGAAACAAAAAACAACAGCAGGAACAGAAAACCACGCCACCGCCCGCTGCTGAACTCCACCTGCCAGACAACATGACGCCGGTGGCCATCAAAAAGCACCTTGACCTCTACGTCATAGGGCAGGATGAAGCAAAGAAAACGCTTTCCGTAGCCGTTTATAACCACTACAAACGCCTGGGCCAACCTTCTACCGATGAGGTAGAAATAGAAAAGTCCAACGTTCTCTTTGTCGGAGAAACAGGCACTGGAAAGACCCTCATGGCTAAGACCATCGCCAAATTCCTCAACGTGCCTTTCGCCATCGTGGACGCCACGGTGTTCACGGAAGCAGGCTATGTGGGTGAAGACGTTGAAAGTATCCTGTCCCGTTTGTTGCAGGTTTGCGACTTCAATGTGGCCGCTGCTGAGCGGGGCATCGTTTATATTGACGAGATTGACAAAATAGCCCGTAAGAGCGACAACCCCAGCATCACGCGTGATGTGTCTGGAGAGGGCGTACAGCAGGGGATGTTGAAAATGCTGGAAGGCACCGAAGTAAATGTTCCGCCACAAGGAGGACGAAAGCACCCTGAGCAAAAGCTGGTGAAGGTCAACACCCAGAACATCTTGTTTATCTGCGGTGGCGCCTTTGATGGTATTGAAAAACACATCGCCCGGCGGATGAACACCCACGTCATCGGATACAAATCCGACGATGCAACGAACCATGTGATTGACCGTGACAATCTCATCAAGTATGTCAACCACATGGACCTCAAGCGCTTTGGTTTGATACCGGAGCTGGTGGGCCGTCTTCCCGTAGCCACCTATCTTGAGCCACTTGACTTTGACACATTGCGCCGGATTCTAACAGAACCACGCAATGCCTTGCTCAAGCAATACACCAAGCTGTTTTCACTGGAAGGCATCAAGCTCAGCTTCACCCAAGAGGCCATTGACTATATCGCCAAAAAGGCCCTGGAGTTCAGGCTGGGAGCAAGGGGACTCCGTTCCATTTGTGAAGCAATGATGAAGGACGCCATGTTCGAGCTGCCTTCACAGGAGGACATCAAGGAGTTTAAAGTGACGGAAACTTACGCTGCCGAAAAGTTTGAGCGCTCAAAATTTGGGATGCTTAAAGCTGCTTAGAATTTACTTTTTTGCGAGGCAAAGCGCCCCAACGGATTGTTTTCGTTGGGGCGCTTTTGTTTTGGGTTGTAGTAAAGCGTTGAAATTATAACTTGAGAACCAGGTGATGAGAGTAAAAATATTTTGCAATAAGTTTTGTTCATAAAATTAAGTCCATACCTTCACACGATTAGATGTAACAACATCTTTTTCTTTCAAATTATTCGTTAACCAACTAAACAGTTTAGACATGAATTCAATTCTTGGACTTGGTAAGTATCTTTTCGCAGTTCCTTTTGCCGTTTTCGGTATCATGCACTTGATGAACGCCGATGCTATGGCTGGCATGGCGCCATTTGGCGGTGCCATAGTTGTATATATCACGGGCTTGGCACTGATTGCAGCCGCCGTGAGTATCATCATCGGCAAATACGACAAGCTGGGTACCGCACTGCTCGGCGTCTTTATGTTGTTGACAGCCCTGCTGGTTCATGCTAAAGGACTGGCCAATGCTGCTGATGCAGGCGCATCTGCTGCTTCCATGGGTGGGTTGTTAAAAGACTTGATGCTAGCTGGTGCTTCTTGGCTCTACGCAGCCAATCTGTCGAAGGACAATTCTGTGATTGGCTAAATTGGATTTAGAAATGTAAAAAATGCACCTGTAATTCGTTTTGCAGGTGCATTTTCATTTTGCTGAAATGCTAATATCACAGGTCAACCGATACTTTTTACCTTCTCCTTTTTACTTTCTCCCTTACTTTGCGCCATGCGCTATTTTTCAGAACTCGCCTACAAGGGCACCAACTACAGCGGCTGGCAACGGCAACCCAATGCACCCTCGGTGCAACAGGTCATCGAGGAGGCGCTATCGACCATACTCGGCAAAACCATCGTCGTGACCGGCTGTGGCCGCACCGACACGGGCGTTCATGCCAGCCAGTATTTCCTGCATTTTGATTTTGAGGGAAAATTCCCAGAAGAGTTCCTGCGTCGTATCAACAAGCTACTGCCTTCGGATGTGGCCATCCGCTCCTTCGTCGAGGTGACGCCCGATGCCCATGCCCGCTTTGATGCCGTTCAGCGCAGCTACGAGTACCATATTGTTTTGGATAAAAACCCCTTTCTCACCGACACGGCATGGCACTTTCCTTTTTTCGAAAAATTGGATTTGGAGAAAACACAAGCCGCCGCCGCCCTGCTGCTGAACTACGGGGAGTTTCAGCCATTTTGCAAAAGCAACACGGATGTTCACACGATGGAGTGCACCCTTTTTCGCTCAGCGTGGGTACTGGACGAAGCCACCCGTCGCATGGTTTTCCATGTCAGTGCCAACCGTTTCCTGCGGGGAATGGTGCGGCTCATTGTCGGCATGACCATCAACGTGGGCTTGGGAAAAATAGAAATGGACGAGGTGCGGGATGCCCTCGAACGGCAGGTTTTATTGAAAAAAAGCTGGAGTGTGCCAGCGGAGGGGTTGTTTTTGACGGAGGTGCGGTATTCGGAATTAGGAAATTAGGAAACTGGGGAATTGCGTGCGGAACCAATTTCCCAATTCCTTAATTCCAAAGAACTCTTACTCTCCAAACAATCCGCCCATGCCCGGCGGCATCATCTGGGATATCATTTTTTGCGCCTCGGCCTGTTCTTTTGTAGCAGCCATTTCGAGGGCATTGTTCACGGCGGCGAGCACGAGGTCTTGCACCTGCTCTACGTCGTCCCAGTCGAGCTTTGACTTGTCAATGTTGATGTCGAGGATTTCCCGGTTGGCATTGGCGGTGACCTTCACGGCACCATCGCCTGCCTCTCCAACCACCGAGATGGTGGCTAGCTTTTTTTTCATTTCCTCTTGCTGTTGCTGTACGTTTCCGAATAGGTCTCCGAACATGGTTGTAGTGATTGGTGAATAGTATTTGGTTATTGGGGGCAAAAATAGTGCTTTCAATCCAAGCTGTGGCCACCAAGCGTCAGTAGTCAATCGAGAACCGTCAATAAAAAATAACCCAAGTGGCGAAGTCGTCCGTGAAATCCTCGAAGCGGTGTTCCACACCTGCTGGCACGAAAATCAAGTCGCCGGGGTGGAACGGGCGGTGTTGGCCATCGTTGAAAAAAGTCCCCGTGCCGCTGATGACCACGTAGATTTCGTCCTGGTCGTGCGGCTTTTGCAGGTCAATTTTATCAGGCTGGTAAACTTCGACGTACATCTGGCCTCGCTTTAGCAGGGTGGTGTAGGGTTTGCCTTCGGGGTGTTTTTTCAAGATGTCCAGTGCCTCGTCGGTACTGATTTTCCAGTGGGTTGGCAGGGCAGGTGGCTCAATTTGCTTCGCAAAAATTTGCGACAAATGATGTTCTAGGTGGGCAAGGT
>JAHEAS010000379.1 GCA_024642645.1 Saprospirales bacterium
GTAAAACTTCTCAAATCAGAATAACCGTCCACCTTGACGAAAAGAACGTGCCAACCAGCATAGACTGGGATGCAGATGACCGTACCGATGGCGACAAACCAGTTGAATGTAAAGGCATGCTGCTCTCGCTGTTCGAGCGGGAAACGCTTGACACCATGAAGATTGACCTTTGGGCTAGCGACATGCAGGTGAATGAGATGGACCGCTTTTTCTTCCAAACGCTCCGGGGAATGGCCGATACCTATTTTCGGGCGACACAAAACCGGGAACTAGCGGTGGACATGCAGAAATTCGTGCAGTATTTTGGAGAGAAAACGGAGATTCTGAAGAAATAGTTGGGCAGTGGGCAGTCAGCGTACTGGATTTTCAGCATTAATTTTTCAAATCCAAGAAGGGTATTGCCTCAAGCAATTGTCGGGTGTAATCTGACTTTGGGCTTGAAAACACTTCGTTCGTTGGCCCTATTTCCACGATTTTCCCATCTTTCATCACGGCGATTCGGTCGCTGATGAGCCTTACGACGCTCAAGTCATGGGAGATGAAAATATAGGTCAGTCCATGTTTTTTTTGCAGAACTTCCAGTAAATCAAGCACTTGTGTCTGTACCGTTACGTCAAGCGAGGAGATGGCTTCATCACAAATGATGATTTTCGGTTCCAATGCCAGTGCTCTTGCGATGCAAATTCGCTGCCGTTGCCCGCCTGAAAATTCGCTGGGAAAGCGCCAAAAATGCCCGGCTTCCAACCCTACCGTTTCCAATAGTTCGACGGCCCGCTCCCGCTGCAGTTTTTCCGAAGTAAAAATGCCGTGTACCTGCATAGGCTCCGTTATGGCTAGGCCGATGGGCTGTCTAGGATTGAGCGATGAGTAGGGGTCTTGGAAAATTATTTGTATGTCTTTTCTGGTGCTAATCCATTGTTTTTCAGTTTGTTGTAAAATGTTTTTACCCTGAAAAATTACCTCGCCAGATGTCGGGTTTATTAAGTTCAGGATGCTTCTGCCCAGCGTTGTTTTCCCGCTGCCCGACTCGCCAACAAGTCCCAGTGTTTCCCCTTCGAACACTTCGAAATTAACCATGTCCACTGCTTTTACATGCTCGGTTGGTTTGCCAAAGAAATTTCGCTTTGAAGGGAACCAGGTTTGGAGGTTGCTAATGGAGAGAATCGGTTGACGGTTAGCGGTTGACAGTTGACGGTTGACGGTTGACGACGAGGTTCTTTTTTTGAAATTTTCTAATAGAAGCTGGGTGTATGGGTGATTTGGGTTTTTGAAAATTTGAGCGACAGAACCAAACTCAACGATTTTACCTTTTTGCATAACCAGCACACTATCAGCCACTTCTGCAACCACCTCGAGGTCGTGGGAGATAAAAATGGTGGAACCGCCCCAGTCGTTTTCTAGCTCGTTGAAAAGGTCGAGGATAGCGCGCTGAACGGTTACGTCGAGGGCGCTCGTCGGCTCGTCGGCGATGAGGAGCGACGGGTTGCAACTCATTGCCATTGCAATCATCACCCGCTGGCGCTGGCCACCGCTGAGTTGGTGAGGGTAGCTGTGCCAAATACGTTCGGGGTTAGGCAGTTTTACTTTTTCAAACAGCTGTAAGGTTTGCAGCTTCGCCAACTCCTTGGTTGTTTTTTGATGGAGCAAAATGGCCTCAGCCACTTGGTCGCCACACCGGAAAACGGGGTTGAGCGAGGTCATTGGCTCTTGAAAAATCATGGCAATTTCACTTCCAATAACGCTGACTGGGTTTGAAATCCTGCCAGCATTTCCCTCGAATAAAACCTCGCCAGCCTCCAAATTTGCCGCAGTGGGCAAAAGCCCCATGATGGCCAGCGCTGTCATGGATTTGCCAGAGCCGCTCTCCCCGACGATGCCAAGCGTTTCACCCTTTTTCAACGAAAAAGAAATGCCCCGAAGGGCATCCACCTTTCCGTTTTCCGAAGGAAAACTGACTCGTAAATCGTTGATGGTAAGGAGGTTGTCTGTTTGCATGATTTAGTAATTCGGCAGCTTCCAACCGTTGTGGTATTCAGCCTTTAGGTATTCATTCGCCCCGGGGTCGTTCTTGAAGTTGCCGTTGGCGGCGTCCCAGTTCAGTTTCCTTCCGGTGCGGAATGCGACGTTACCCATGGCGGCATTAATGGCAGCCACAGCCCCTGTTTCAATGCCACATTTTAGGATAGAAGCATCGTTCTTTTTGATGGCTTCGACAAAGTTCTGCGCATGGAGTTGGAGGTAGTCGGTGCTGCCTTTGCTTTGGTTTGGTAGTGCCTCAATTTTGTTGACTCGGAGGCCTTCGTCGTTTCGTTTGGTCTCCGGGATAATTCGCCACCCACCTCGGTTCACCATCATCGTGCCGTTGTTGCCGATAAAAGCGATGCCCTCTGTTTCGCCATAATTCCCATTGTCAATACCGGTGGCGTGTTCCCAGAGCATGTTGAAATTGTCGTACTCGAAAACGGCTTGGAGCGTATCGGGGGTCTCGGAAGCATCGTCGGGGTAAGCGAGTTTGCCGCCACTGGCCATGATGGACTTCGGTGCAGTTGCCCCCATGAAAAACAAGGCAATGTCAATTTCGTGAACGCCCCAGTCGGTCATCAGGCCACCAGCGTAGTCCCAAAACCAGCGAAAGTTGAAGTGAAAACGGTTTTGGTTGAACGGCCTTTTTGGCGCTGGGCCGAGCCACATGTCGTAGTCTACCCCAGCTGGCGGTGTACTGTCAGGCATCACGGGCACGGGGTTCATCCAGCCCTGGTAGGCCCAGACTTTCACGAGGCGGATATTGCCGAGTTTGCCGGATTTAAGGTATTCATGCGCTTGGGCGTAGTGGGTGCCGGAGCGTTGCCACTGGCCTACTTGCACCATTTGTTTATTGTAACGTTTGGCCGCCCGGAGCATCACGTTGCATTCTTCGATGCGGGCGGAGATGGGTTTCTCACAGTAAACATGCATGCCGGAGGAGATGCTGTCAACAAAAGCAAGGCAATGCCAATGGTCGGGTGTGCCAATGATGACTGCGTCCAAATCTTTCCGTTCCAACATCCTGCGGTAATCCTTGTAAAGTTCTGGCTTGTTGCCACGCAAGTCTTCAACGTTTTTGGCCCGTTCGTCCAGAACGCTCTGGTCCACGTCGGCGAGGGCGATGCAGTCCACTTCAGGCATTTTGAGGTGGGCGTTCATGTCGGCCCAACCCATGCCCTTGCACCCGATTACGCCGAAGCGTAGCTTATCGCTGGGTGCTACCCGTTTTTTGCCGGAGGCTGCGAAAGTTTCTGTGGGAAGTGCAGCAGCAAGGGTGGTAGCTGCAACTGCTGTGGTTGATTGGCGGATGAAATTGCGGCGGGAAGTTGACATGTCTTTCAAGTTTTGGAAGTATAATAAGGAAGCGGAAAGCTAAATATTTTTGACAAGAATTCCAGCCAACATCCATTTTTAGTGTTAGTCTTTTCTGGCATTGTTTTGCTTGTGCATTTTCCCTAACTATGCACTCTATTAGCATCCGGTTGAAAATGATTGGTACATTCAGAACACTCCAATACTTCGATACCGGTTCACCAATCCAATACGTTTAAATGAAATCAATCCAAATTTTTTCTGCTGCCTTCATTGGCCTCTTTTTCCTTTCTGCCCAACTTACTGCCCAGGTAGACATGGTTTGGGAAACACACCGTGTTGGCTTCAAAGTGCCACGTGGTACTGTCATTGACACCAACAACGACGATGAGTTTTCCGCTGGCAACGACAATGTTTACATGACCATTGCCCCCATTCAGGACGAGAACATCTCCACGGATGACCTAGTTGATGTTGTGGATGCCATGGTAAATGAGATGGACTATGACTTGATTACCGATGGCAGTGCTGTAAAAGTTAATAATTTCAATGGTTATTACGTCAGAGGTTCAAAAGACGGGTCAAATGCCGTCGTGATGGCTTTGCTCGACCCAAGTAGCGCTACAAACTTGATTGTTGTGGTCATTTACAGCGGCGACTTTGAAAAAGCTGCTTTGACGACGGTCAACAGTTTCTATTCGTACTGAACAATTTTCCTCTGTAAGGGAAATGTTTCAATAAAAGCTAACGGGCGCTGCCAACGCAGCACCCGTTTTTTTTTGTGGAAAAATGGCAGGTTACCAGCTGTGGAATCAATATCACAATCACCCTCTACCTGCCAACTTCTAGTTTTTCTGCTAATTTGAGGATTAAGGCTTGGTTAAATTTAGCTGTAGTGAATTTACCCGAACGAGCTTGTTACCTTTGCACCAACAAAAACATTGTATGAAACAAACCTTTCTACTCCTTCTATTCTCTTGCCTTTTTTCCGTTTTCTCCTTCGCTCAAGTGGTTGAAATAACAGGGATAGTTGCTGACGAAACCACCAACCAGCCCATGGAGGGTGTGACCGTCACGGCAGCTGGCGCCGAAACATTGACGGATGCCGCTGGCAATTTTACACTAAAACCTC
>JAHEAS010000380.1 GCA_024642645.1 Saprospirales bacterium
CAGTATGGCCAGCCAAAAAAATCGCCATCATTTATTTGAAAAAACTCTTCCGCTGGTAGTTCCGCATTTTGATCAGCGGTATAAAGCTTAGGCCAAAATTCAGAAAGTTGGTCTCGGCCATGTTGTATAGCAAAAAGACCATTCGTTGCAGGATTCCATGCGAGGGCCACTGCATTTCGGATGCCAGCAGCATAGCGTCTCCCTCCATTTGCTTGTTGAGCAATTTTGTTGGCATCAAACCGCCAGATTCCTCCATGGGCATCTAGCAACGGACAAGGGTCTTGCCCAGGCGAGTTTGGCGTTCGGTTTTCTACTTGACAACAATTACTGGGCGCCCCAATGTTTACATAAATATGGCCAGTGCCGTCAAGTGCCAAGGATTTAGAGGCATGTTCGTTTTGCTTTGGAAACCCACCGATTAACAACACCCTTGAATTCTCCTCAGGCACCAGTTCGCCTTGTTTCAAGTCGTAGCGAAAGACCTCTTCATCTGATGAGCAATACAGATGGCCATTCTGAATTTCCATGCCTGTGCCAGCATTTCCCCCAAAATACTCAGTTACATCTGCGCTACCATCACCATTTGTGTCACGAAGTGCAGCGATGCCTTTGCCGTCATGCAATTGCTTCATTTGAACATAGACGTCACCGTTGGAATTTACTGCGATGTGACGCCCACCAGCTCCAAGATTTTCAGCAAAAACAATTGCTTTAAAACCCTTTGGTAACGTAATGCTTTCGTCAATGATGGCTGTAGTTTTGGAGGATTCCGCTCCTGGGTCAGCAGTATTTGAAGGCTTATTTTTACATGAAAAAACTGCAAGGGAAAGAAGCAGGGGGTAAAGATATTTTATCACAAAATTCAAATTTAGATTCGTTATGCTGTTTCAAGTTCCATTTCAACTTTTACAGCATTCCAATCAAATTTTTTGTTGAGCTTGTAGCTTTCAAGCCGATTGTTGTAAAAGAAAAGCAACTTAAAATCTTGGCTGACCAGTTTGCCATCCTCTAGTACAAGCGGCTTCTCAATATGATAAACTCCTAGGTTTCTCACGCCGTCTTCCAATAATTTTTGGGGTTCAAAGTATATCTGGTTGGACAGCTTGATTTTGCCATTTTTGTTCATTTCAATAAGGATATCCTTGGTTTGTTCAACGATTTCAAGCATCAATTCCATAGGAAAAGAGAAGTCATCCGGTGGCAAACGAAGTATCCCAAACAAATCTAAGTGTGAGTGAATTTTTTGCAAAATATTGAAAGCGGCATAGGCAACCACATGGCTTGTCAGGACGATGTTTTCTTTGTGGTAACGCTCTACAAGCCGGTCAGCAAGCATAATGGTGTACTCTGTTTCTCGCTGCAAATTTTCAGTTACTTTGCCGTCTCCATAGAAATATTCAACCAAGTTGACTGGATGGCCAAAACGGTCGAAGCTGTGTCCGTTTTCATCAACAAAATTTCCCATCACGTCCAGCGGTTTTCCGAAGGAAAGGGTAATTTCTGAAGGCTGAGAGAAGAAGGTCCAGCCAAATTTCAAGAGTTTCCTTAGGCTGTAGAATTCGTCTTTTGAACGCAAGTAACGCTCTTTTCCGACAAAACTGAGGTGCTGTTCAATGAGGTATTTGGCCTCCAAAACAAAGTGATAGCTCAGGACAAGCGGCACGATGAATATCTTTTCATCCCGTCCTTTTTGATAAATGGTACGTTGTGCTTCTACGGCAGTGCCGAGCAAACCCATTTTCAACTTATTTTCCAAAGCACCTGACCGGCTACGAGTACCGCCAGGAAAGAAAAGGCTGTTCGTGCCATGCTGAATACTGAGGTTGGACATCGCTTTTAGCGTTTCCAGGTAAATTGGATTTTTCTTCCTTCGGTCCACACGGTAGGCGCCAAGTCGGTTCATGAAATACGCAGTATAACCCGTGTTGTACAGGTTCAGGCCAGCACCATAGCTGAATGATGGCACACCTACGATGGTGTCCAAAGCGTATCCAATAAGCATTGAGTCGAGGTTCGAGGAGTGGGTAGGCACAATTATCACGGTGCCTTTGGTCATCAGTGTCCGTAATTTTTCCACTTCTCCTTTGGTAAGAAGTCGCTCATACACCTTATACTTAGTGCCAAAAATTCGCTTCATGTTCCGGCCTGCTGCGGTGTTCAGCAACCGGTTGAAGAGTACCGTCAGAAATTTGCGGGCAAAAAGAAAGGTTGGGATGCGAAAGGTTCCAACTATTTCGTCACTATAGCGATGAATGATTCTGCGTAAAAGTGTTTCTTCGTTTTCTCGTTTTTCTTCTTCGGAAAGTTGCGCATCAGGTTTACCAAAAAGTTTTTTACTGATTTTTCGCCAAAAAACCCGGTCTTGGGGTGGATCCACCTTCCAGGGTTCCTCCTTCATTCGGATGCGTTCCTGGTAAACAGTCTTGGCAATTACTTCATTAAGGTCATCATCGAACAATTTTATGACTCGGCGAAATGTGTATTCTTCAATTTCTTCGATTAAGTTCTTGCGGTCATTCAACAGCTTATAAATAGGCCATTGGTTCATGTCCGGAATGACGTGTGGATATACTTTCGAGCCTTCGGTCATTGATATTTTATGGTAATGTTTTGTTGATTTGGTTTGGGAATTTGGTTGAATGAGGAAGGAAATGTCAGCTAACCTCGACAGGGTTTATTGCCTCGACATGTTTGATGCTTGGTATTTTGTTTTTTATGGCGAACTCAATTCCTGCTCGCATAGTCATTACAGACATATTGCAGTTTTGGCAATTGCCGAGCCACTTGACCAGAACGGTCATGTCGTCCGTAACATCTACCACTTCAATATCGCCGCCATCCGACATCAAATGTGGGCGGACATCTTCCAGTGCATCGTTAATCCTTGAAATGAGGTCCGATTTTTCCTGTGTCAACATTTAAATATTTTTAAGCTAGTAGATTAAACATCAAATGGTTATGATGGGTGGTGAATCCTAATTTTTGATAAAATTTGATTGCTTTTTCATTGTCCCTTACTGTTTCGAGCATGAAAGCTACGGATTCATTTTCAGGGTTTGTTCTCAAAAAATCAAAAAATTGAGCGCCCACGCCTTGACTTCTGGATTCGGGCATAACATAGAGTTCGTCAATGTACAAAATGTAACCCGAAAACTCATTGCTCCAAAACCGGTTGATGATGCTGTAACCAATTGTTTCAGCACCTTTTTTAAAGATAAATAGCTGCCCGTTACTTCCTTCGACTGTCAGTTTTTCAACGCTTAAGGCGATTTTCTCTTCAGACATATTGGTTGGCTTCAGGCCGTCCTTGCTGTACTGACCAAGCACCATTTTTATCAACACTCCGAAATCATCGTCATAATAATGCCTGAAAGTCACGTCCATATCCATTATCCAGTTACGTTTACAATTTTAGTAGGCTCTTTGGATTCATTGCGAATTGCAACTTGCTTAGCAGTATTCTCGGCAATATCCATGAATGAAGCTGCAACAATTGAATCTTTGTTCAAAACCACAGGCTTCCCAGCATCACCGCCCTCACGAATTCCTTGAACGATAGGCACTTGCCCTAACAGCACTGACTCAGACATTTGCGCCAGTTTTTTGCCACCGCCCTCGCCAAACAAAAAGTATTTCCGCTCTGGCAAATCTTCTGGCGTAAACCAAGCCATGTTTTCCACCACTCCAAATATTGGAACATTTACCGAAGGCAACAAAAACATGTTCATCGCCTTTACGGCATCTGCTACGGCAACTTCCTGCGGGGTTGTGACCATAACGGCTCCTGTTACGGGAACAGTTTGCACAAGCGTAAGTTGAATATCGCCCGTGCCTGGAGGGAGGTCCACTACCAAATAATCGAGGTCTGGCCAAAGTACATCATTGAAAAACTGCTTGATGATAGCACCCAACCTTGGTCCACGGAGTACCACTGCCTGTTCTGGCTCGATGATGAACCCGATGGACATCACTGGCAGGTCGTAGGCCATCAATGGGATGATTTTGGGTTGGCCGTGTACATCTTGAATGCGTGGCCGTTGACCTTGCAAGCCGAGCATGGTTGGGATGGACGGGCCGTAAAGGTCGGCATCCACAAGGCCGACTTTTGCCCCTAAGCGTTGAAGTCCCAGTGCCAAATTGACGGAAACAGTGGATTTGCCCACGCCGCCCTTGCCGGAGGCAACGGCAATAATATTTTTGATTTGTGGTACCGAGCTGGAGGATTCCTGCGAACCCGGCGTTTTTGTTGCCACGTGTACATTGACTTCGGCTTGTGGGTAAACCTCCTTAATAGTTGCTACGCAATCAAATATTAGATTGGACTTGTGCGGACTGTTAAGCGAAGGCAGCACAAGTGAAAAATTTACGTTGTTACCTTCTGTGAGCAGGTTTTCGACCATGCGGGCTGAAATCAAGTCCTTGCCTGAGGCGGGGTCTTTCACCTTGTAAAGTGCTTCTACAA